>CAKKQL010000124.1 GCA_919902095.1 Acidiferrobacterales bacterium | reverse complement strand
CTCGATCAGCAGGCTTTCGCCATGCCGGCGGTAGCGCGAGACGAGGTCTTTCATGCCGTCCTCCCTATCACGGCTTCATGGTAGTGGTTGCAAGGCGCTGTCGCCAGTGTTTTCATATCCACACCCGTTATGAACATCGTCTTTCTCGACCGCTCTACCTTTGCACCGGAGGTGCGCTTCCCGACCGACACGGTCGGCGATTGCCGCTGGCAGGATCATCCCTTTACGCACGCGGACGATGTCGTGACGCGCGTGCGCGATGCCGACATTGTCCTCAGCAACAAGATACGCATCACGGCCGAGCATCTGGCGAGTCTGCCGCGGCTGCGGCTCATCGCGGCGACCGCCACCGGCGTGGACCACGTCGATGTCGACGCGGCGCGCGCCCGCGGTATCGGCGTGTGCAACGTGCGCGGTTACGCCGTGCGCACGGTACCGGAACACGTATTCGCATTGATGTTGGCGCTGCGCCGCAGTCTGGTCGCCTACCGTGAGGATGTCCGCGCCGGCCGCTGGTCACAGTCCGATATCTACTGTCTGCTGACGCAGCCGATACGTGACCTTGCCGGCAGCACGCTCGGCATCATCGGCGGCGGTTCGCTCGGCGAGGCGGTCGCGCGTCTGGGGCGCGCCTTCGAGATGCGTGTGCTGTTCGCCGAGCGACGCGGCGCGACAACGGTTCGCCAAGGTCGCACACCGTTCGACCAAGTGCTGGCTGAAAGCGATGTCATTAGCTTGCATTTGCCGCTGACGCCCGAGACACGCCATTTGATCGGCGCGCCCGAACTGGCGTGTATGAAGCCAGGCGCGATTCTCATCAACACCGCACGCGGTGCGCTCGTGGATGCCGTGGCGCTGGTCGAATCGCTGCAGCGGGGCCACCTTGGCGGCGCCGGTATTGATGTGCTCGACGTCGAACCACCACCGCCGAACCATCCGCTGTTGCAAGCCAACCTGCCGAGTCTCATCGTCACGCCGCATGTCGCGTGGGCCAGCTTCGAGGCGCAGCAACGCCTGGCGAACGAGGTCATGGCCAACGTCGCCGCGTTCGTGCGCGGCGAGTCGCGCAACCGTGTGGTATAAAAAATCAATTCACAGGATTAACACGATACAACAGTGCAGGCAGGATTTTTCAGGATTAACAGGATTAAATCTTTCAAAAGAAAATGACCCCAGGTTCTAATCCTGTAAATCCTGCGTAATCCTGTTAATCCTGTGAAATTTTCTTGATGTTTTCTCTGCCAATCGAAGAGGCGTTGCCAAGGCTGCGCGCGGCATTGGCGGCGCACGCCGGCGTGGTGCTGCAAGCGCCGCCGGGCGCGGGCAAGACCACGCTGGTGCCGCTCGCGCTGCTCGATGAACCCTGGCTCGCCGGGCGAACAATTCTAATGCTGGAGCCGCGCCGGCTGGCGGCGCGCGCGGCCGCGGCGCGCATGAGCGTGTTGCGCCACGAAGCCGTCGGCGAAACCGTCGGTTACCGTATCCGCTTCGACACCAAAGTATCGGCCCGGACGCGCATCGAAGTGCTGACCGAGGGGATTCTCACGCGCCGGCTGCAATCCGATTCCGCGCTCGAAGGCGTGGGGCTGGTGATCTTCGACGAATTTCATGAGCGCCACCTGCACGCCGACCTGGCGCTGGCGCTCACGCTCGACAGTCAACGCCACCTGCGGCCGGATATAAAGATTCTCGTCATGTCCGCGACGCTGGACGGCGCGGCGGTGTCAAAGTTGCTTGGAAATTCCCCGATGGTCACGAGCGAGGGTCGGAATTTCCCGGTGGATCTGCGCTACGCGCCGCGCGACCCCGATGGCCCGCTGCCGTCGCTGGTTGCCGACGCGGTACAGCGCGCGCTGAAGGAAAACGAAGGTGACGCACTCGTGTTTCTGCCGGGCGCGTGGGAAATCCGGCGTACGCAGGAGTTGCTGGAAGGCACGCTGCGCGGTTTGGCGGAGGTGCATCCGCTCTACGGCGATTTGCCGTGGGAGGCGCAGGACCGCGCGATCCAGCCGGGCAAGCACCGGCGCGTGGTGCTGGCGACGCCCATCGCCGAGACCAGCCTCACCATCGAGGGCGTGCGCATCGTCGTGGACGCGGGTTATGCGCGCGTGCCGCAGTTCGATCCGGTGTCCGGCCTCACGCGCCTCACGACCCAGCGCATCTCGCGCGCCAGCAGCGAACAGCGCGCCGGGCGCGCCGGGCGTCTGGCCCCGGGTGTGTGCTATCGGCTCTGGACCGAGACCACGCAACGCGGTCTGATTCCGCACTCCATTCCCGAAATCCGCAGCACCGATCTCGCGCCGCTGGCGCTTGAGCTTGCCGCCTGGGGCGCGCGTGACGTGCAAAACCTCTCTTGGCTCGATCCACCGCCGGAAGCGGCGCTGGCGCAGGCGCGCGAATTGCTTCTCGAACTCGATGCGATTGACGCCGCGGGCGGCATTACCGCCACCGGCCGCGCCATGGTGCGATTGCCGTTGCACCCGCGGTTGTCGCACATGCTGCACGCCGCCGACGGCCTTGGGCTGGGCGCGCTCGCCTGCGACATCGCCGCGCTGATTTCGGAGCGCGATATTCTTGTCGGTGAGGCGCGACGTACCGTGGATTTCACCCAGCGGCTCGAAGCCTTGCGCGCGTTCCGCGAACGCGGGCGTCAAGGGGCGCAATCGCATAACGCCGATCCCAACGGCTGCGCACGCGTGCAGCAGGCGGCGCAGCAATACCAAAGATTGTTGGCGTCGAAGCGACCGGCGGCCGGCGACACCGACCAGGCCGGGCTGTTGCTCGCGCTCGCCTATCCCGACCGTGTGGCGCTCGCGCGTGCGCCGGGCGACACCCGCTATCTGCTGGCGTCGGGCCGCGGCGCGCGGCTGCATGAGTCCGAAATGCGCCTGCGCCAGCCGTGCATCGTCGCCGCCAGCTTGGACGCCGGCGCCACGGAAGGCACGATATATCTGGCGGCGGCGGTGGAGGTGGACGCCTTGCGCGAATATCTGCCATCCCATATCAAAACCGAGGAGATCGTGCGCTGGGATGAACAGCTAGCCGCCATC
>CAKKQL010000123.1 GCA_919902095.1 Acidiferrobacterales bacterium | reverse complement strand
CAAGCCGCTGTCCGAGAAGGTCTCGCGCATGGCGTTCCTGCTGTACATCCTGTTCCTGCAGCTCGCCACCGCGCACCACCTGCTGACGGACCCGGGCATCAGCTCCGAGTGGAAGATCTTTAACACCTCGTACGCGATGTACCTGGCGGTGCTGGCGTCGATGATTCACGGCCTGACCGTGCCGGGCTCGATGGAGGCGGCGCAGCGGAGCCGCGGCTTCAACAAGGGCCTGTTCGAGTGGTTGCGCAAGGCGCCCTGGGGCAACCCGACGTTCGCCGGCGTGTTCCTGTCGATCCTCATCTTCGGTTTCCTCGGCGGTATTTCGGGCGTCACCATGGGCGTGGAACAGATCAACCTCATCATGCACAACACCCTGTACGTGCCGGGTCACTTCCACGCCACCGTCGTCGGCGGCACCACGCTCGCGTTCATGGCGCTGACCTACTGGCTGGTGCCGGTGCTGTTCCGGCGCGACGTCGTCGCACCCAAGCTGGCCTCGTGGCAGCCGTATCTCTTCGGTATCGGCGTGTCAGGCGTGTCGCTGTTCCTGATGGGCGCCGGCACGCTCGGCATCCCGCGGCGTCATTGGGACATCTCCTTCAGCGGCGCCGCCCTCAACTTCCAGTATCCGGAGGTCGGCTACCTGTTGCTGGCGCTCGCGGCCCTCTCGGCGATCCTCGCGACCCTCGGCGGCGGCCTGTTCGTGTTACAGGTCGTGGTCTCGATCCTGTTCGGCAAGCGCCGCGGCGAGCAGAAGAGCGCGACGCCGATCATCGCCCAGCCGGTGGCGCCCGGGTTGCACGGCATCGGCATCGGCGGCGTGGCGGTGCCGGGCACGCTAGTGCTGGCGCTCGTGTTTCTGACGTCATTCATCCTGTACTACTTCGTCAACTGGAAGTATCTGTCCCAGGTCTGGGGCCTGAGTTAAGCGGGCTACTGAGCCAGCCCGCCGAACGGGGAGGCCGGATGGGCGTATGCCCATCCGGCCGTTCCTTTTATAATGGCCACGATGTCCGTGAAATCCCTCGTCTTCCTGCTGTTCGCTACGCTGCTGAGCGCGCCGGTCCTGGCCGCGACGCACCCGGCCGACCGCCACGGCGGCGCGCACGACGCCAGGGATGGCGGAGGTAGGGCAACGCCGGGAGCAGTTGCCGATGCGCCCGCGTCCGCGTTCGATGACAAGTCGGCGCTCAAGACCAGCCAGGCGGCGATCGGCCGCGTCGTGGGTGACCACGCCTTCACCGATGCCGACGGCCGGGCCGTGACGCTCGCCGCGCTGCGCGGCAAGCCGCTGGTCATCAGCCTCATCTACACGAGTTGCTACCACATCTGCCCGACGACGACGCAGCACCTCGCCAAGGTGACGCGCACCGCGCGCGAGGCGCTGGGCACCGACAGCTTCCACGTGGTTTCCATCGGCTTCGACACGCTGCGTGACACGCCCGCGGCCATGCGCCAGTTCGCGCGCGAGCAGAACGTGAATCTGTCCGGGTGGTATTTCGCGAGTACCGACGCCGCCACGCTGGCGCGCCTGAGCCAGGACCTCGGCTTTCTGTACCAGCCCTCGGCCAGCGGCTTCGATCACCTGATCCAGGCGACGGTGGTGGACGCCGACGGCCGGATCTACCGCCAGGTGTACGGCATGAACTTCGACACGCCGCTGCTCGTCGAGCCGCTCAAGGACCTGGTGTTCGGCACGCCCAAGACCGCCTCGTTCCTTGAAAGTCTCGGCAACCGCATCAAGCTCTTCTGCACCGTGTACGATCCCGCGAACGACCGCTATCGTTTCGACTACTCGATCTTCCTCGGCATCCTCATCGGCCTCACCAGTCTCGGTTTTCTGACTTTCCTGCTGGTGCGCGAATGGCGCCGCGGCAAGCGCCCGCGGGTTTGACCTGCGTCATATTTTCATTTCCGGGTAGGATGCTAAGGTAATCCCGCCGTACCTGTAGTCGCGACGTCCGGCACGGAGACCGCATGTTCCAGCAGATTCCGCGCGCGGCCCGCTTCGGGCTCGCGCGCTTCGAGAAGGCCTTCGACAGCGCCTTCGGCTCGGCCGCCAACCCGCTGCATCACCTCGGCGGGCTGGCGTTCCTGTTCCTCTGGATCGTGACCGCAAGCGGCATCTACCTCTACATCTTCTTCGAGACCAGTCCCGAGGGCGCCTTCCGTTCGGTGGAAGATCTGACGCGCGTGCAGTGGTACGCCGGCGGCGTGATGCGCAGCCTGCATCGCTACGCCTCCGACGCGCTGGTGCTGGCGATGCTGCTGCACCTGCTGCGCGAGTTCGCGCTCGACCGCCACCGCGGCTTCCGCTGGTTCTCGTGGGTGACCGGCGTGCCGCTGATCTGGCTGGTGTTCTTTTCGGGCATCAACGGCTACTGGCTGGTCTGGGACCGGCTGGCGCAGTACATCGCCATCGCGACCACCGAGTGGCTCGACTGGCTGCCGTTGTTCGGCGAGCCGATCGCGCGCAATTTCTTAAATCAAAACACGGTCAGCAACCGGTTCTTCACGCTGCTCGTGTTTCTGCACATCGGCGTGCCGCTGCTCCTGCTCGCGTTCAGCTACGTGCACATCGCCCGCATCAGCCGCCCGAAGACGAACCCGCCGCGGTCGCTGGTCGTCGGCACGCTCGCCGCGCTGCTCGTGCTCGCCGTCGTGAAGCCGGCGCTGAGCCAGGGGCCGGCCGACCTCGGCACGGTGACCGCGAGCGTCGCGCTCGACTGGTTTTTCCTGTTTCTGTACCCGCTGTTCGACCGCCTCGGACACGGCGCCGTCTGGGCGATCGCCGGCGGCGCGACGCTGCTGCTCGTGGCGCTGCCGTGGCTGCCGCCGAAGCGGACCGGGCCGGTGGCGGTGGTGGACCCGAAGAACTGCAACGGCTGCGGGCGCTGCTTCGCCGACTGTCCGTTCGGCGCGGTCATCATGCAGCCGCACCCGGACAAGTCCGGTCACAAACTGGCGGTGGTGGACGCCGCGCTCTGCGGCGCCTGCGGCATCTGCGCCGGCGCCTGTCCGTCGTCGACGCCGTTCCGCAGCGTCGAGGAACTCGTGACCGGCATCGACATGCCGCAGCTTTCCGTGCACGCGTTGCGCGCCGAGGTGGAACAGGCGCTTACGGGGCTGTCGGGTGATGCGCGTGTCGTGGTGTTCGGTTGCGACTGCGCCGCCGACGTGCAGGCCCTGAAGGGACCGGGCGTGGCCACGTTCAGCCTCATTTGCACCGCGCAGTTGCCGCCGGCCTTCGTGGATTACGTGCTGGTCGGCGGACGCGCCGACGGCGTGCTCATCACCGGCTGCCAGCAAGGCGACTGCTGGTTCCGCTTCGGCAATACCTGGGTCGAGGAACGCTTTCGGCACGCGCGCGAGCCGCACCTGCGCACGCACGCGGCGCGCGAGCGGGTGCACGTGGCCTGGGCCGGGCTGGCCGATTCAAAGGCGCTGGCGCGGGAGCTCGAGGCGTACCGCGCGCGTCTGCGGGCATTACCGCCGGCCGCGCCGCCGCCGGCTTATATCAAACGCAGGAAGGTGATCCATGGCTAAACTCATGCGCTACGCCGGTCAGGCGGTGTTCTATGCGCTGTTCCTTCTGGTCGTCGGGTACTTCTCGACCTCGCCCGCCTACGTGCACATGCCGCCCGAGCAGGCGCTCATCAAGCTCTCCTTCAGCCACGCGGGTCAGCCGGCGCAGCCCTGCCGCCCGCGCACGCCGGAGGAACTGGCGAAACTTCCGCCCAACATGCGCGCGCCGCTCGAATGCGGGCGCGAGCGCTCGCCGGTGCTGATCGAGCTCGAACTCGACGGCAAACCGCTGTACCGGGCGGAGCTTGCGCCCTCTGGCCTCAAGCACGACGGCATGTCCACGCTCTACCGGCGCTTTCCGGTGGCCGCCGGCACGCATCGCCTCGCGGCGCGGCTCAAAGATGATGTGAAGGGACTCACAAATGCCGCGGGCGCAGGACGCGCAGGAGCGGCCCAAGTGGCGCTGCCCGACTACAACTACGCGCAGCAGGCCGAGGTCACGCTTGCCTCCGGCCAGGTATTCGTGGTGGACTTCGACGCGCGCAAGGGCGGGTTTGTCTTTAAATAAGAAATTGGCCACAGAGAACACAGAGGTCACAGAGTTGGAGACATCACATTTTTATTTTCTCTGCGTACTCTGTGATCTCTGTGGCTGAATATTTTTAATATGGAATTCTCCCTTCCGATTCCCGACGACGGTCGCCGCCGGCTCGCGGTCGGCTGGCTCACGCTCGGGCTGGCCGCGCTCGTGGGCTCCGGTCTGTACTCGGTGCTGCTGGTGCTGGCGCGCGCGCCGTATGTGCAGAACATCTTCGC
>CAKKQL010000122.1 GCA_919902095.1 Acidiferrobacterales bacterium | reverse complement strand
CCTCCGGGCGCGTGTAGTGCGGGCAATCCAGCAGGCCCGCCACGAACGAATCCTGTGCCGCCGAATCCTCGTCGCCCAGGGCCCCGGGCAACTGGCGCGCGATGGCGTCTATCAGCACCATCGCCGGCAACTCACCGCCCGAAAGCACGTAGTCGCCGATGGACCACTCCTCGTCCACTGCCGACGCGAGCAGCCGCTCGTCCACTCCTTCGTAGCGCCCGGCGAGGAGTATCAGCCCCGCGCGCTGCGCGAATTCCTTCACCGCCGCGTGATCCAGCCGGCGTCCCTGTGGCGACAGGTAAATCACCTTCGCCCGCGGCTGTTCGGCGCGCGTCGCGGCGAGGGTCTTCGCCAGCGGCTCGGCCAGCATCACCATCCCGGGCCCGCCGCCGTAGGGACGGTCGTCCACGCTGCGATGCCGGTCGTCCGTAAAATCGCGCGGGTTCCACACCCGCAACTGCAACAATTCTTTCTTGATCGCGCGGCCGGGGATGCCGTAGCCGGTGATCGCCTCGAACATCGCCGGAAAGATACTGATGACGTCGATGCGCATCAGAACTCCGCGTCCCAGTCCACCCGCAGCACACCGCCGTCGAGGTCCACGTCGCGGATCACGTCCGTCGTGTAGGGAATCAGGCGTTCGCGCTCGCCCTTCACCACCAGCACGTCGTTCGCGCCGGTCTCGATCAGGTGGCTGACAACGCCCAATTCCTGTCCGGCGAGATTGACGACCTTCAGGCCTTCGAGCTGCGCCCAGTAATACTCGCCCTTCGCCGGCGGCGGCAACTGCGACACGCTGACGGCGATGTCGCTGCCGATCAACTCCGCGGCCTGCTCGCGATCCGTGTAACCCTCGAACCGCGCCACGATGGCCTTGCCGTGCGGCCGGCTCTCGGCGAGCGCGAGCTCGCGATATGCATCGTTACTGCCGACCTGCCACGCGCTGTACTTCAGGATTTCCGCGGGCGGTCGCGTATGGGAATGCACCTTGACCCAGCCGCGCACGCCATAGAGTCCGACGATGCGCCCGACGGTTACAAGCCCCTGGGTCGTCGCACTCCCGCGTCCTGTTGCCGGCGGCGGACGGGAGTGGCGCCGGGCGCCCATATCTCGCTGCGGCCTAGGCCGCGGGCTTGTGATGCTTCAGCAGGAACGCGACGCGCTCAGTCGGCTTCGCGCCCTTGGACTTCCAGTACTCCACGCGCGCCAGGTCCACGCGCACCTTCTCTTCCTTCGCGGTCGCGAGCGGGTTGTAGAAACCGATGCGCTCGATCAGTTTGCCGTTGAGCGCAAACCGGCGGTCAGCGACGACGATGCGGTAATACGGCCTCTTGTTGGCGCCACCGCGGGCCAGACGAATCGTTACCATGTGTCTTGAGTCCTCAAAATGCGGCCGTCCCGTCCTTCGGGGCGGCTCGGAAAGGGCGCAATTCTACCCTCTACCGGAGGGGAAAAAAAGCCGAAAAACAGCTTAATGGACAGGATTAACAGGATTTACAGGATCAAATCAGAAACCCTTAGATAACAGATTCTATGAATTTATAGCTTTAAATCCTGTGAATCCTGTCTATTCCCGTCTTTTGTCCGTCAATCCTGCAAGAAATCTCTGGTAAGGCTCGGTGTCCCACGGCCGCCCGCCGAGGGCCAGGTAGCGCAGCCGCCCATGCGGGTCCACGAAGAAGGTCGAGGGCAGGCCGCGCGGCTGCCAGCGCTCGGTGACCTGACCGTCCTTGTCCAGCAGGGTCGAAAGCGCGGGCGCGACCGACGCGAGAAACGCGAACACCTCATCGTCGGTCTCGGCGGTGTTCACCATGACGAGCGCGAGCGTCGCGGGCCGGGTCGTCGCCATGGCGGCAATGGCCGGTAACTCCCGGCGGCAGGGTCCGCACCAGCTCGCCCAGAAGTGCACCATCACCCACTGCCCGCGCAGACTCTTGAGGTCGGTGACGCGGCCATCGAGATCGGCGAGCCGAAGCGCCGGCGCCGGCCGGCCGTCGAGCGTAATGAGGCCTTCGGGCAAAGTGCCGGCATATGCTGGCGTAATGCCGAGCAGAAACCACAGGAGCAAACCGCGGGCCGTCATTGGGCGTCGCGTCCCGGACAGGAAAGATCGGCGACGCTCACCACGATATCCTTGCCCTGCTTGCGCGCGCCGGTGGCGAAACGCGCTTCGAGACGGAAACGGCCCGGCGGCAGCAACGTGACGTTTCCGCCCACCGGCTCGGACGGCTGCAAGTCGCGCACCTCGGGCAGTTGCGTCCAGCCGAAGGTGGAGCGGTTCGCCGGCGGCACGCCGAGTTTTTCCCAGAGCGCGTTCCAGTACCTGCGGTCGCGGCGCGGCACGTCGCGGCCCTGCTCGTCGATGAAGCGCCAGCGTGCAAGTTCAAGCCATACGATATCGCCGCTGCGGTTGTGCAGGCTGACCGTCACGAAACAGGTCTGCGTCAGCGCATCGACCGCGGCGCGTGAAAAACCGCGCGCTTCGTAAAATGCGGCGATCTGCTCCGGCGTGCGCGGCGAAACATGCAGCATGATGCCCTCGCCTCCGTACTGGCGGTCGGTCTGGGCCTGCGCGGGGAATACCGCGAACACGAGGCTCGCGAGCAGCAACCCGACGCACGGCGAGCAACTCACCGGGCAGGCGGCTTGGCGGGTTTCGTGGGCGCCGGCTTGTCGTCCTCGAACAGGATCGAATCCGGCTGCTCCGCGGGCGGGTTGCCGTCGTGGATGAGATTCTTGCGCCGCTGATGGTAGGCCTCGCGCACGAACACGTACGGGTCCTTGCCGCCCGCCTGCTCGAGTATGTCGGAGGCGTCGAGCAACTGCGCGCGCCGGTTCACGACCTCCACCACCAACAGCTTGTCGCGTGTGCTGCCTTCTTCCATGCGGTTCGGCGGATAAAACTCCTCATCCACATACCAGCCGATACCGTCGCGCAGGCTGCTCGGGCCAATGAACGGCAGGACGACATAGAAGCCCTCGCCCGCGCCCCACCTGCCGAATGTCTGGCCGAAGTCCTCGTTATGCTTTTCGAGCCCGAGCGCGGAGGCGACGTCGAACAGGCCGTAGAT
>CAKKQL010000121.1 GCA_919902095.1 Acidiferrobacterales bacterium | reverse complement strand
CCGCGTTCGAAATCATGGTCGGCGCGGTGCTGACGCAGAACACCGCCTGGACCAATGTCGAAAAGGCCATCGCCAATCTCAAGCGCGCCCGCGCGCTCACGCCCGAGGCGATTGTCAAAACGCCGCACAAAAAACTCGCCGCCTGGCTCAAGCCCTCCGGCTATTTCAACATCAAGGCCAAGCGCCTCAAGGCCATGTGTCGCTGGTTGATGGAACAGGGCGGGGTGCGGAAACTCGCGCGCCTGAACACGCACGATTTGCGTGCGGCGCTGATTGCGGTCTACGGCATCGGCCCCGAAACCGCCGACGACATCGTGCTCTATGCCTTCCACCGGCCGGTATTCGTGATTGACGCCTACACGCGGCGGATCTTCGCTCGGCTGGGGTTGATAAAAGGGGATGAGGGTTACGAGACCTTGCGGCACCTGTTCGAGAATTCGCTGAAACCCGGCGTGCCGTTGTTCAACGAATACCACGCCCTGATCGTAAAGCACGGGAAGGATATTTGCCGTAAAAAGCCTTTGTGTGGCTCATGCTGCCTTGCTTATGGCTGTACCGCCTTCAGAAGGCGTGGGGCAAACTAACCGGCGCTGTCTGAATCGTTGGAGGCCCTGATGGAACACCGGTATCCGATGGTTTATTGGAAGAGCAAGGATTTCTGGCTCGGCAGACTACTCGAACATCCTGAAATCATGACTCAAGGCGAAACACTTGAGGAGCTTGAGGAAAATCTGCGCGACGCCTATCTCTCCATGGTCGCGACTTAAAACTCGCCGAGGTTGAACGGCGGCCGCGGCGTGGCATACTGAGCCTTGCTAGGGAGGAGGCAACCACCGTGGAAAAGTCGTCTCGCCGCAAAGGACACTTTACCTTCCGCACCGCCGCGGCGTTCTTTGCGTTGTCGGCGCTGCTCGAAGTGGCCGGCATGACTCTGCCGGTGCCGCTGTTCGGCGAGTTCCGCGGCGGCGCGGCCGCTGCTGTCTATCACCTCATCTACGCCCTCCTGTTTCTCATCCTCGCCATGGGCCTGTGGACCGCTAAGCGCTGGGGCTACCACGCGATTTTCATCGGCGGTGTGCTCTATACCCTCGACAAGCTGCAATTCCTGATGAGCGGCAACGTGACGCAGGAATTCATCAACACGATATTTCGTGGACAGGAGCAATTACTGCAATCCGTTGGCCGCGACATGGTGATGCTGTCGCTGACGTTGGTTGTGATCGCCTTTGTGCTCGGGTGGTGGGGGTTTGCTTACTTCGCCTACCTGCGGCGGGCGTATTTCAAAAGTGCTTGAGTGGAAAAGTAGAATGTCCCTATTTCCACCGTTCAAGCGCGTGGAGTCGGACTCGCTACGTCGGCGCTTCGCGCCGCCTCCGCTCGCCGCTCACGCGCAGCGTTAGGCCTCAGGAGACGAGCGATGGAAGAGTTCACAGTAAAGAAGATTCCTCGCGAGAAACGAATTCGCAACGCGCTCATCGCTCTGGTTGTTACTGTCGGCCTTACGGGATGGGCGCTCTGGTACCTCTACTCTCAGCAGCAATTCGGGGAAAACGCTTTTTGGCTTCTCCCGTTCTTTTTCATCGGGCTCTGGGTTTCCTTTCACTACTGGCGAACGACAGAAGTGAAGGAACCAACACCGGAGGCCATACAGCAAAAGGAAGAAGAGGAAAACCGAGAAAAGCAAAAAATAGCGAAGGAGTGGGGAAAGATTGTCAGTGGTCTCGGTGTTCTCGTTGTGCTCGCCGGGTTCTTGATAGTTGGGTGGCAGATTTTTGTCTATCTTAAGCACGGAGAGTGGGTAGAACTGCCATTGCTCGTTCTTGCCGCGCTTGGGCCTGAAAAGTTTGCATTCTGGCTTGCTAATCCCAGCTCCTGGCTTGGACTTCACAAGCTGATATACGGACTTCTAAAATTTTTCCCGGTATCTCTCTTTGCTGTTCTGGTGGGAGCCGCAATGACCGCTTATGGAGCCAAGAAAACAGAGGCCTAACCCGCAGCTCAAGCCGACGCGCCAAACGACGGCGCACGGCTTAGCAGCACGTTAGCCATCGAGAGTTTCGACCAGTGCCTAAATCACACGAGAGCGACGCCGTATTTGCGGAGATCGGCCGGATCACCGTCCGTTGGGCGGAACTGGAGGACGCGCTTGGTCTGCTCGTTGTGACGCTATTGAACGACTACCAGCGATACACGCGCATCGTCGCTACTGAGCTTGGCTACAGAAGCATGATCGACCTGTGCACCAGTCTCTATCTGGAGAGGCACGGCGAAGACGAAGACTATGGAACGCTCAAGGAACTCATACGGCGGATCGAGCAAGCCGCTGGGACGCGCAACAGCATCGTTCACTCGACCTGGCAGTCTGCGGGAACTCCTTCTAAGGTCACCCGAGTCAAGAGCACGGCGAAGCGGCGTGGATACTCGACTACTGTGCAGAACTACGACACTGATAGCTTCCGAAGGATATCGGACAGCATTGTCGGCGTCACGAACGACCTCGTTGCCTTCGCATCGTCTTTGATCGTCCGAGGCAAGGGATTCAACAACCCCGTTCATGAGAATGGCTAATTCCAGGTGGAACGGACGGGCCGTAAGCGCCGTGCCATTGCTTAGCGCGGTGCTAGCCCGCCGTTCACCAAAACGTTAGCGAGACTGACCGAGATACTGCAGAATCATCTTCTCAAGCCAACATCTCGGCGCCCAGGGCCAACCTCCACCAACAAACCCCACGTGTCCTCCGCTGTCGTAAAGTTCTAATTCGATAGTTGTCGATAATTCTTTTTTCTGTGGAATCACCGCGTCGGTCATGAACGGGTCGTCGCAAGATTGGACGACCAACGTCGGTATTTGAATTCCTTTCAAATATTGCCGTGAGCTGGAGCGGGCGTAGTAATCATTCGCCCCGGCGAAGCCATGCAGCGGGGCGGTAACGTGTTCGTCGAAATCGCGAAAAGTCCTGAGCACCGACAGGTCCTCGATCTGGAGTGGTAACGCCATGCGCTTGCGCTTTTCGGCCACGGACTGGCGCATGCTGCGCATCAGGCCCCATTGATAGATACGTGAAAATCCTTGGTCCAATCGTTTGGCGGATTCGCCGAGCAGGAACGGGACGGAAACCGCAACGGCGGCTTTGACGGGCGCTAGTGCGCCGGTTTGTCCGAGCCATTTGAGCAGGACATTCCCGCCGAGTGAGAAGCCGACGACAAAGAGCGGCGCTTCGGGTTCACGTTGACGCAATAAATCCACGACGTAGGCGAGGTCGCCGGTTTCGCCGGAGTGGTAGCTGCGTGGCAGGCGGTTCGGTTCGCCGCTGCATCCGCGGAAGTGCATCACCACACCGCGCCAGCCGCGCTCGTGGACCGCCTTCAGCAAGCCACGGACGTATTTGGAATCCGACGAGCCTTCGAGGCCGTGCAGGATGACGACAATCGGCCCGGAGCCGTTCGTTGACCAGTCGAGGTCGAGGAAATCGCCGTCGGGGAGTTCGAGACGCTCGCGCTTGAGTTCAACCTGCGGCGTGCGGCGGAAGAGATACGGCCACAGCGTCTGCATGTGCGGCCCGCGACACCACCAGGCAGGAACAAAGGGGCGAGGGCAAAGAGGAAAGGTGCGAGGGTCGGGAGGCGAGACGCGAGGAACGGGGTCCTGCTGTTTTTCTTTGCTGCTCACACTTTAGTGCCTCGTCCCTTGTGCCTTGTATCTCGCACCTTGCATCTTGTATCTGACGCTATTCCCATAGCGTCTGCCACCAGCGCTGGCGCTTGGCGGGGATGACGCGCGATTCTTCGAGCGGTTGCGGAGCGACGCGGCACATGATCCAGCCTGGCAGCGGCGGGTTCTGGCTGAAGCCGCAGGAGACGCCGAGGTGGCTGGGGTCGAAAATCTTGATGAAGGTCGGCGCGTCCCTGTTGTCCACGTACACGATGCCGCAATAGTCCTCGCGGTGGTCGTCCCGCAGCAGGTGGTTCACGCGCTCGATGAAGCGCTCGACCTCGGCGGCGCTCGCCGGCTGCTGCGGCAGCGGCAGGCCGATGGCATAGATGTACCAGCCGGCATCGGCCCGGGCGCGCACCGTCTGCCAGAAGGCGTCGAGGTCTTCCCAGTTGAGAAGGCTCGAAAAATGGCCGCGGAAGGCCTGGTAGAAATCCGCTGGCGGGCGCGGCGCGTTCATTTGAGGTCGGTGAGTTTATCCCTGAGCGACCGGACTGCAAAGCCCATCCCGAGATCGAGCTCGCGGTTGCCGTGCTCCAGCAGCGGCAGCAGGCGCTCGATCAGGTCCGGCAGGTAGGGCGTCAGCTCGCCGGCGCGGCCGTCGGCCAGCATCCTGAGCGCGGTTTCGAGGTCCGGTTCCTCCATCACCGCCTGCTCCGGCGCCGCGACCTCGTCGCGGTAGTCCACGCCCAGGCAATTACCGCCGCTGGCCTTGGCCAGCGTCAGGCGCTGGTTGGCGAGGGCGAGCAGCCCCTCGACGGTGTCGGGGGCATCCTGCCCGAAGGTCGCCAACCCCAGGCTCACGGTCAGCGGAATGGCCTGGTCGTCGTGGCGGAACGGCTCGCGCGTCACCGCCGCCCGCAGGCGCTCGCACAGCGCGGCGGCCTCGGTGCGGTCGGTGGCCGGCACGAGCATGGCGAACTCGCCGCCGCTGATGCGCGCCGCGGTGTCCTCGGTGCGCGTCGTGGCGGTGATGAATTTGGCGAGCCAGACGAGGATTTCGTCGCAGGCGTGGTCGCCGTGCGCGCGATAGACGGCGCGGAACCTGTCGAGGTCCACGCGAATGAGCGAGAGCGGCGCGCCGTGACGTTTGGCGTAGGACAGGTCCTGGATGCCGCGCTGAAGGAAGTAGCGCCGGCTGTGGAGCTGGGTCAGCGGATCGACCGTCGTCGGCTCTTCCGCGCTCGGCGCGGAAGAGCCGAACTCCGGAACCGCCTGGTCCACCCGCGCGTGCGCGCGCGTGCGTGCCAGCAGTTGCTGCGCATCTATCGGCTTGGTGATGAAGTCCGTGGCGCCGCAGGCGAAGGCGCGGTCGCGCGTGATGTCGTCGTGGGCGCCGGTGATGACGATGACCGGCACGCCGCGCACACGCTCGGGCTCGGCGGCGCGGATGCGGCAGATGAGCGAGTAGCCGTCGAGCCGCGGCATCTCGACGTCCGCCACCACCAGTTCGATGTGTTCGTCCTGCACCAGATGCTGCCAGCCGGCCTCGCCGTCCTCGGCCTCGATCAGGTCGAACTCTCCGCCCAGGATTTTGCCCACGGCCTTGCGGATGACGCGCGAGTCATCGACGACCAGGATCCGGACCCGGTCGCTTTGCTTTTCCTTGCCGGCTGCGGATGCCTCGGCCGCCATTGCGTGTGCTGACCCTCATGCAGGGGGAGCGGGGCAGTTGCACCCCTTGCCAGAGATAAACATAGCGCACGCGCGGACACATTCAAACCCGCGTTGCGCGCAGGTTTTCTGCGCTGCGGGAAGCTCAGGAACGGGCGCGACGGTGGCGCAGGTATTCGATGATGCCGGGCAGGATGGACAGGATGACGATGCCGAAGATCACCAGGGTCAGGTTCTTTTTCACGAACGCCAGGTTGCCGAAGTAGTAACCGGCGATGACGAGCGACAGCACCCACAGGAATGCACCGGTGACGTTATATGCGAGGAACCGCGTATAGGTCATTTTGCCGATGCCGGCGACAAACGGTGCAAACGTGCGGATGATGGGGACGAAACGGGCGATGATGATGGTCTTGCCGCCGTGGCGCTCGTAGAAGCGGTGCGTACGTTCGAGATATTCGCGCTTGAGCAAGCGCGCGCCCTCTTTGTGAAAGACCCTGGGCCCGAGGTAGTCGCCGACCCAGTAGTTCACGGTGTCGCCCAGGATCGCGGCGCCGATGAGGACGGCGCAGAGCCAGGCGACATCCATGCCGCCGGCCGCCGCGAGCGTGCCGGCGACGAACAGCAGCGAGTCGCCGGGCAGGAACGGCGTCACCACCAGTCCGGTCTCGGCGAACACGATCAGGAACAGCAGCAGGTATATCCACGCGCCGTAATCCTGCACGAACACGCCGAGATAGCGGTCGAGGTGGATCAGGATGTCGATGAATTGCGCGACGAGTTCCATGGCCGTTACCAGAAGTACAGCAGCACCAGCGCGCCGAAGCCGATGCGGTACCAGGCGAACGGCGCGAAATTGTGGCGCGCGACGTAGCCGAGGAACAGCTTGACCACGACCAGC
>CAKKQL010000120.1 GCA_919902095.1 Acidiferrobacterales bacterium | reverse complement strand
ATATTTGACATAATATACATTATACGAATTATGGCTGGGTCTGGGTCGTAGCCATGGCGCTTAATCCCAGACTCAGGCCCCCAATCCGTGGACCACCGTCCCGCCTCTCGCCAAACGCCAACGCCCATCAAGGACGCTGCCAGCAACCATCTGGCTAAATTATTTTATTAGAAACGGCGTGCGTGTCAGCGCTGAGCTGACTGAAACAAATGGAAAAAGTTCTGTGTCGTGACGGCGGCGATGCGATCGAACGTAACCCCCCTCACCTCGGCCAGACACCCGGCGACATGCTTCACATAGGCCGGCTCGTTGCTCTTGCCACGGTACGGCACCGGCGCCAGGTACGGCGCGTCGGTCTCGATCAGCAGACGGTCGTCGGGCACCTTGGCGGCGACCTCGCGCAGCGCTTTGGCGTTCGCGAAGGTCACGATCCCGGAGAACGAGATATAGAAGCCGAGATCGAGCGCTGCCTTGGCGACGTCCCAGGACTCGGTAAAGCAATGCATAACCGCGCCGGCGTCGGCGGCGTTTTCCTCGCGCAGGATGGCGAGCGTATCGGTGGCAGCCTCGCGGGTATGGATGATCAGCGGCTTGCGGGCCTCGCGGGCGGCGCGGATATGGGTGCGGAAGCGATCCTGCTGCCAGCGCATGTCGCCCTGGCTGCGGAAATAGTCGAGTCCGGTCTCGCCAATTGCGACAACGCGCGGGCTTCGCGCCAGCTCGACTAGCTCATCGGTCGTCGGATCGCGCCCGTCACGCTCGTTGGGATGCACGCCAACAGATGAGAAAATAGATGAGTATTTGTCTATAATCGCTTGTATTTGATTATAACTTTCTAGTGTCACCGACACGCACAGCATGTGGTCCACACCGCAGTCATGCGCGCGGGCAAGCACCGCGTCGAGATCGGCGCCCAGCGGTTCAAAATTCAAATGACAGTGGGAATCGACGAGCTCGGGCACAGAATTACATGGTGTGGGTTGGCCGGTCGGAGTTGAGCATCCCGGCCAGGATGGACTCGATCTTATTGCGCGCCACACCTGAGTCTTTTTCGCTGAACTGGATACCGATACCGGCTGTGCGGCTGCCTTGGGCGCCTTGGGGCGTAATCCAGATGACATGACCGGCGACCGGGATCTTTTCCTTGCTCTCCATCAGGGTGAGGAGCATGAACACCTCCTCGCCCAGCTTGTACGGACGGCTGCTGGGTACAAAGATGCCTCCGTCTTTGACGAAGGGCATATAGGCCGCGTACAGGGCGTTCTTGTCCTTGATGGTGAGCGACAGCACCCCCGGCCGTGCCGGCGCCTGCGGGGTAACTGCCGCCTGAGCCGGCCGAATCGGCTTCGGGATATTGGGCAGATTGGGAATGCCCGGAAATGGAGGTTTTTGATCGCTCATGATGCAGCTCTGGTCTTGATTGTATGCGCCCCGGCGGCGATTTGGCACCAACGAATCAGCACGTCCTCAAGCAACAAAAGCTCATCCAGCGAGCCTGAATCAATCCCGTTTTTTGCCTCAGAAACAGCATCAAGAAACAGGAACAATTTGTTTAAATCTAATACATTTTTGTAATCTTGCAAGAAGCGGCTGGCCTCGGGATTGGCAAGCGCAGAGGCGCCGTCGTTTCCCGTGGTCCGCTGGCGAATGAGATCAGCGATGAACCCGCCCAGCCAGCCAAGACAGGAACCCGTCCCCAGCCCCTTCCAGCGCGTGGCGGCTGTCACCGGGTCCAGCCGGCCCGACAATAGCTGGCCCAGGTCATGCAATAACTGCTCGCGTTTGACCAGAAAATCATCCCGCGCCAGTGCCAGCGCCTGCAGCGGGGCGCCGCCGGCCGGGTCCAGCAGTAGTCCGGCGGACTCCCCTATTCCTTCCCGGTCGAGCCACTCCAGCGCCTGCTCCCGCGCCGGCGCGAGAAACTCCAACAGCCGGCAGCGGCTGCGAATCGTCGGCGGCAGACGTGCCGGCCGGTCGGCGACCAGCACGAAAAAACTGTCCGGCGGCGGCTCCTCGAGCATTTTGAGCAGGCTGTTGGCGGCGCTCACATTCATGCTGTCCGCCGGACTCAGCACCAGCACCTTGCAGGCGGCGAGTTGCGGACGTGTCTGACTGCTCTCGATCAGGGCGCGGACCTGGGCAATCTGGATGACAGCGCTGTCCTTCTTGCGGTCCTTCTTGTCATCGATGGCATAGCGCAGGGCGTGCAGCGCGAAGGGCGTGGCGGCGGCCTTGTAAACCGCTTCCGACTGGACCACGTGCAGGTCGGGGTGCGTGCCCGCGGCAAACAGGCGGCAGCTCTGGCAGCGTCCGCAGGGCTCGCCCGCGGCCGACGGCTGGGCGCACAGCAGCAGGCGCGCCAGCCATTCGGCAAAGGCGCTTTTGCCAAGCCCGTTGCTACCTCCGAGCAGCAGCGCATGCGGCATGCGTTCGCGATCGCGCACGATCCGCGCCGCCTTGTCGAGGTTCCAGGGATGGACGGCGGCGGTCATGGCATCAGTTGCGCGGCAGCGTAGCCAAAACAGCCTGCAACTGCGTCTGCACCGCGGCGAGGTCGCGGGCGGCATCGATTACGTGGACGCGTTGTGGCTCGTGCCGCGCGCGTTCGAGGTAGGCCGCCCGCATCCGTTCAAAAAACTCCCGTTGTTCACGCTCGAAGCGGTCGGGTGCGCTGCGCTGATTGGCGCGCACGAGGCCCGTTTCCACCGGCACGTCCAGCAGCAGCGTCAGATCGGGCCGCAGCGCGCCCTGCACCCAGGCTTCGAGCTCGGCGATGCGCGCCGCCGGCAGGCCGCGCCCGCCGCCCTGGTAGGCATAGGTGGCATCGGTGAAGCGATCGCACAGCACGGTCTTGCCGGCGGCGAGCGCCGGCCGGATGACCTGGACCAGGTGCTCGGCGCGCGCGGCGAACATGAGCAAGGTTTCGGTCTCGGTGGACATGTGCAACTCGCGGCGATGCAGCAGCAGATCGCGCACGCGCTCGCCCAGCTCGGTGCCGCCCGGTTCGCGGGTGACGACGACCTCGTGTCCGGCCTGCGCCAGCCAGTCACGCACGAACGGCAGCGCGGTGCTTTTGCCCGCACCTTCCCCGCCCTCGAGGGTAATAAAATATCCGCGCTTCATCTGGTCAGATCGCCCTTCGCCGGATTCGCCGCCACCGCTTTCGACCGCCCGCCGAGTTGGTATTGGACCACAGCGCGATTGTGTTCCTCCAGTGTTTCGGAAAATTGATGGCTGCCGTCACCGCGCGAGACAAAATAGAGCGCGCGGGTCTTCGCCGGGTGCAGCGCCGCATGCAGCGCCTTGCCGCTCGGCATGGCAATCGGGGTCGGCGGCAAGCCCGCGCGGGTATAGGTGTTATAGGGCGTGTCCTTCTTGAGGTCGCGCAACCGCAGGTTGCCGTCGAAACCCGCGCCGAGACCGTAGATAACGGTCGGATCGGTTTGCAGCTTCATGCCCTTGCGCAGGCGGTTGATGAACACGCCGGCAATCAGCGGGCGCTCCTCGGCCTTGCCGGTCTCTTTCTCGATGATCGAGGCCAGGACCAGCGCCTCGTCCGGCGTCTTGAGCGGCAGGCTCTCTTCGCGTCCTTCCCATTCGCGCGCCAGGCGCTCGCGCATTTTGTCGAAGGCCCTGGCGAGAATCGTGTAATCCATCTGGCCGGAGGGATAGTTGTAGGTGTCCGGATAGAACCGGCCCTCGGGGTGGACGTTGGGATAACCCAGCCGCATCATGATTTCCGACGGCGGCAGCCCGGAAAGCGTGCGCGTCAGTTTGGGCGCCTCGTCGAGCGCGGCCAGCAACTGGCGGATGTTCCAGCCTTCCACGAACCGCAGCGGATATTCGACGACCCGTCCGCTGACCACCTGGTCGAGCAGCGCCAGCGCGCTGGTGCCGGCGGGAAAGCGGTATTCGCCGGCCTTGAGCGCGCGGCTGTGGCCCATCAGCGTGGCGCCCCAGACAAACGACACGGTTTCCGTGAGCACGCTCCGGCCGCGCAGTTCCTGCGCCATGGCGCGCAGGGAGGTGCCGGGCTTGAAGTAATACGTCTCGTCACCGGGTGCGAGCCCGTGATTCCAGTACCAGAGCTCATAGCTGCCGAGCCCCAGCAGCAGCGCGAACAACGCGACGCCGAGACGCCTAGCCGGCGCAGTGCGTGTCGCGGATCGCTTGCTGGATCTTTCGCGTTGTTTTGCCAATCGAATAGCTCCGGTTTTCGAGGCACCGCACCGGCCACAGACCGATGAGACTGTTGGTCAGGAAGATTTCATCTGCCTGTTCGAGCTGGGCGACCGTCACCGGTCCGATGGCGTGGCCGATACCAAGGTCATCGGCCCGCTCCAGCACCACGCCACGCATGATGCCTTCCACGCCGCAGTGCGTCAGGTCCGGCGTGCGCAACACGCCATCGCGCACCAGAAAGATATTTGTCATCGTGCCTTCGATGATATTACCGGATTCATCGCGCATCAGCCCCTCGGCGAATTCGTCGCCCCACTCGACGCGTGCCAGCACCTGTTCCAGGCGGTTCAGATGCTTGAGGCCAGCGAGGCGGGGCTGCGCCCCAAGCCGGGTCTGGCACAGACGCGCCGCCACACCCTCCTCGGCCCAGGTAAATGGATAATCCGGCCACGGCAGGAGGGCCAGCACCCGGGTCATCGGGGCCGCTGCCTCCGGCCGGTAACCGCGGCCGGAGATGCCGCGGGTGAAGACAATCTTGAGAACGCCGCGCTCGGGGTCGTGGTCAAGTTTCGCGACCTCGGCGCGCAACAGCGCCGTGTCCGGTGGTTGCATCGCCAGGCGGGCGGCGCCGGCCGCCAGACGTCGCATGTGCTGCTCCCAGAGCAGCGGCGTGCCACGACTGACCGCGATGGTTTCGAACAAACCGTCACCGTACTGAAAGCCGCGGTCCCGCACGGAAATCGTATCCGCCGCGATGCCATTGACGAGCACGTTAACGGAACTCATGCGCCGCCTCCGTTGTATCGAGGTAACCCTGTGCGCTGTGTTGTCGGCGGCTGGCGGCAATCGCCACGGTCGCATCCCCACGCTGCGCGTGGGGCCCCTGTTCCCTGCTCATGCCGCCGCGCCCAGCGCGGCCAGCAGGCCTTTAGCCTTGGCGCGCGTTTCGCTCAGCTCGCGTTCCGGCACCGAGTCGGCCACGATGCCGGCGCCGGCGCGCAGGCGGATCTCGTTGCCGTCCTGCACCAGGGTGCGGATGAGGATGTTGAGGTCCATGCTGCCGTCATGGTTGATATAGCCCATGGAGCCGGTATAAGCGCCGCGCGGCGCGCGTTCCAGCTCGGCGATGATCTGCATGCAGCGCACCTTGGGGCAGCCGGTGATGGTGCCGCCGGGGAACACGGCGCGCAGCACCTGCGCGGGCGTCACACCGGCGCGCAGCTCGCCGGTGACTTCCGACACGATATGGTGCACGTGCCGGTAGGATTCCAGCACCATGAGTTCCGGCACGCGCACCGAACCGCTGCGGCAGACGCGCCCGAGGTCATTGCGCTCGAGGTCGATAAGCATAATGTGCTCGGCGCGCTCCTTGGGGTGCGCCAGCAGATCCTGCGACAAGCCGCGATCGAGAACGGGATCGGCGCTGCGCGGATAGGTGCCGGCGATCGGACGCGTGCGCAGGCGGCCGGCATGCACCTGCGCCAGACGCTCGGGCGAGGAGCTGATGACCGCGCGGCCCCCGGCCAGCGTCATCAGGCCGGCAAACGGCGCCGGGTTGCACGCGCGCAAGCGCCGGTAAATATCCACCGCCGCGACCGGCGCGGCGATGCGCGCGCGCCATTCGCGTGAAAGGTTCACCTGAAACACGTCGCCGGCACGGATATAGTCACCGATGCGCCGCACGCCGGCCAGAAACTCCTGCGGGTCGTCTTCCTGCACGTCCGCCACCTGCAACGGCCGTGGTTCCGCACGCTGCGCGCGCTCAAGGTCGGCACGTAGCAGCGGCATCAGTTCCTGCTGCCGGTCCGTCTCGCAGACCAGCATGGTGGTCTGTGTCGTGTGATCGCGTATCACGGCCACCGGAAAACGCGTGGCCAACGCCAGCGGTAATGCCGGGTCGGGCGCCGTCGCGCCCAGCACCGGTTCGATTTCGGTGGCGAGCTCATAGGCAAGAAACACAAACCAGCCGCCGGTAAACGGCGGCGCCGCGGCCGCCGGTGCCCGCTCGCCGGCACCGGCGTGATGACGCCAGGCGTCGTCGAAGGCGTCCAGAAAGCGCCGCGGCCCGAGGCTGTGGCCGTCGCGGACCAGGCGGCGACTGGAATCGAGCGTCAGGGTCTCGCCGGGGAAGGCAAACAGGATGTCAAAGCGTGCCTGCGGCGTGCCATGCGCGACGCTCTCGAGCAGATGCGGATAACGCGCCGGATTCAGCGCGTGCAGGTCGGCAAGATCGGGAACGGCCTTCAGGGTCTGACAGGCGTACCCGGGGGCGGTGAAGCGCGTGCTGGCCTGCCGACTGCTCACATGAGGCGGCGCAGCACCAGTGTGCCGTTGGTGCCGCCGAAACCGAAGGAGTTGGACATGGCCACGTCGATCCTCATGTTGCGCGCCGTGCCCGGCACGTAGTCGAGGTCGCAGCCCGCATCCGGCGTGACCAGATTGATGGTCGGCGGCGCAAGCTGGTGATGGATTGCGAGCGCCGTGTAGACCGCCTCGACGCCGCCGGCGGCGCCGAGCAGATGGCCGGTCATGGACTTGGTCGAGCTGACCGCGAGCCTTGAGGCATGGGCGCCGAACGCGCCCTTGACCGCCATGGTCTCGGCGCGGTCGCCGAGCGGTGTCGAGGTACCGTGGGCGTTGATGTATTGCACTTGTTCCGGGTTGATGCCGGCGTTGCGCAGGGCATTGCGCATGCAGCGCCCGGCGCCCTCGCCGTCCTCCGGCGGACTGGTCATGTGATAGGCGTCGCCGCTCATGCCGAAGCCGATGAGCTCGCAGTAAATTTTCGCACCACGCCGCTTCGCGTGCTCGTATTCCTCGACCACCACCACGCCCGCGCCCTCGCCCAGCACGAAGCCGTCGCGGTCCTTGTCCCAGGGGCGGCTCGCGGTCTCGGGGCTGTCGTTACGCGTGGACAGGGCCTTGGCGTTACCGAAGCCGGCGAGCGCGCACGGCGTGACCGTGGACTCGGCCCCGCCCGCGATCATCACGTCGGCATCGCCATATTCGATCAGACGCCCGGCGTCGCCGATGGCGTGAGTGCCGGTGGCGCAGGCGGTGACCATGGCGAGGTTCGGGCCCTTGAGGCCGTACATCACCGACAGGTCGCCGGCGATCATGTTGATGATGCTCATGGGCACGAAAAACGGCGACACGCGCCGCGGACCCTTGTCCTTGATGACCAGCGCGGTGTTCTCGATCGTGCCGATGCCGCCGATGCCGGAGCCGATGTGCACGCCGATGCGCTCGGCATTGGCCTCGGTCACTTCGATACCGGAATCCCTGATGGCTTCGATGCCCGCGGCCATGCCGAGCTGGATGAAGCGGTCCATGCGCCGCGCCTCTTTCTCGGAAATGCCGAACGCCGTGACATCGAAACCCTTGACCTCGCCGGCGATGGCGGACGGATAACCGCTGGCATCGAATTGCGTGATGCGCGCGATGCCGCCCTTGCCGGCAGCGATGTTCTGCCAGTTTTCAGACACGCCGATGCCCACGGGCGAAACAACCCCGAGGCCGGTGATGACGACACGCCGCTTGCTCAAAAGGAATGTCCTCTGGTTGGCGACCGGACGCGACCGCGCGTCACAAAACCAAAGGGCCGCCCCGCCAGTCCGGCGGCCGACGGCCCGTGATCGGCGGAAGGCCGGTCAGCTCTGGTGGGAATTGATGTAGTCGATCGCCTGCTGCACGGTGGTGATCTTCTCCGCCTCTTCGTCGGGGATTTCGCAATCGAATTCCTCTTCGAGCGCCATCACCAGTTCAACGGTGTCCAGCGAATCCGCGCCGAGATCATCGACGAAGGAGGCATCGGGCCGGACCTCACCATCGTTGACGCCCAGCTGCTCCACTACGATCTTCTTGACGCGCTCTTCAATACTGCTCATGGCTGATTTTTCCTCCAGAATGACGTGCCGGCCTCGCGTGAGGCCGCAATAGTTAACACAATTTTCCCAGAACCGTCCAGTTGACAAGTCAACCGGCTTAAATCATGAACATCCCCCCGTTGACATGCAGGGTGGCGCCGGTGATATAGGCCGCCTGCGGCGAAGCCAGGAACGCCACCGCGTGGGCGATGTCCTCCGGGCTGCCGAGCCGCCCGAGCGGAATCTGCTTGAGCAGCGCCTCGCGCGCCGCCTCCGGCAGCGCCCGCGTCATGTCGGTGTCGATGAAACCCGGCGCCACCGTGTTGACCGTGATGTTGCGCGAGCCGACCTCGCGCGCCAGGGCCTTGGTGAAGCCGACGATACCGGCTTTGGCCGCCGCGTAATTGGCCTGTCCCGGATTGCCGGTCGCCCCCACCACCGAGCTGATGGAGATGATACGGCCTTTACGGGCCTTGGTCATGGCGCGCAGGCACGACTTGGTCATGCGGAACACCGATTTCAGATTGGTGTCCATGATGTCATCCCACTCGTCCTCGCCCATGCGCAACAGCAGGTTGTCGCGCGTGATGCCGGCATTATTCACGAGGATGCCCGGCATGCCGCCGCTGGCTTCCATCTCCTTCAGCAGCGCATCGATCGAAGCCTGATCGGTGACATTGAGCACCGCGCCGCGGCCCTGAATCCGGTGCTCGCCGAACGCCTTGTTGATGCCGTCCACGCCGCCCGGGCTCGTGGCGGTACCGACCACAGCGGCCCCCTGACGCCCGAGCTCGAGCGCGATGGCAAGCCCGATGCCGCGGCTCGCGCCCGTAACCAACGCAATTTCGCCCTTGAGTGTCATAGACATTCCCAAAAAAACCAAAAAATTAATGGACAGGATTTACAGGATTAACAAGATTCAAGATAAAAACAAACCACCATTAACTTATGAAGATTTAATCCTGTAAATCCTGTCAATTTTATCTGTTTCCTTATTTCGCCACCGCTTCCAGCGCCGCGCGCAGCGTCGCCGGATCGTACACCGCCAGCGTCTCGACCTGCTTGTCGATGCGCTTGTTCAGCCCGGCGAGCACCTTGCCCGGGCCGCATTCCACGATGCGGTTCACGCCGCCCGCGATCATCGTGCGCACCGTTTCCACCCAGCGCACCGGCGATTCGATCTGGCGCACGAGTGCCTGGCGAATGCCGTCCGGCGTGGTTTCGCTCTGGACGTGGGCATTGTGAATCACCGTCAGCTTCGGTGCACGGATGGCCACGCCCGCGAGGCGCTGCGCCATCTGCACCGCCGCCGGCCGCATCAGCCGGCAGTGTGACGGCACGCTCACCGGCAGCAGCACGGCGCGCTTGGCGCCGGCGGCCTTGGCCTGCTCGGCGCCGCGCGCCACCGCCGCGGCGGTGCCGGCGATCACAACCTGGCCCGGCGAGTTGAAATTCACCGGCTCGAGTACTTCGCCCTGCGCTGCCTGTTCGCATATCTGGCGTACCGCGTCGTCATCGAGTCCGAGGATCGCCGCCATGCCACCCTGCCCGACGGGCACGGCCTCCTGCATGAAGCGGCCGCGGTCGACGACAAGCTTGACGGCATCGCCGAATGCCAGCGCCTCGGCGCACACCAGCGCGGTGTATTCACCGAGACTGTGGCCGGCCAGCATCGAAGGCATCGCCCCGCCCTGCGCGTGCCACACGCGCCAGACGGCCACGCCGGCGGCCAGCATCGCCGGCTGCGTGATCTGGGTCTGGTTGAGCTTCTCTTCCGGTCCCTGCTCGATGACCGTCCACAGGTCGTAACCGAGTGCCTGCGAGGCTTCGGCAAAGGTTGCCTGCACCTGCGGGAACTCGCCCGCGAGCGCGTTCAGCATGCCGACCGACTGCGAACCCTGACCTGGAAAAACAAAAGCTAGCGACATAAAACTCTCACAAAAAAACCCAACGCAAAGACGCGAAAGCGCAAAGGAAGAAATATTAATCTGGGAATCTTTGCGTCTTTGCGCCTTAGCGTTGAGTTGTTATTAATATTTCAGGAGAACCGAGCCCCAGGTGAAGCCGCCGCCGAAGGCCTCCATCAGCACGGTCTCGCCGCGCCGGATGCGCCCGTCGCGCACTGCCTCGTCGAAGGCGAGCGGAATCGAGGCCGCCGAGGTGTTGCCGTGGCGCTCCACGGTCAGCACCACCTGATCCATGGACATGCCGAGCTTCCTGGCGGTGGCGGCAATAATGCGCACGTTCGCCTGGTGCGGCACGAGCCAGTGGATATCCGACTTCTGCAATTTATTGGCTGCAAGCGTCTCGTCCACGATCTTGCCGAGCGTGTTCACCGCCACCTTGAAGACCTCGCCGCCTTCCATGCTCAGGTGCGCCCGCTGCGCGCGCACCTGGTCGTAACCCTGCGAGATGCCGGCCGGCACCGTGAGCAGGTCCTTGTACTGGCCATCAGCATGCAGGTGCGTCGACACGATGCCGGGCGCGTCGGCGGCGCCGAGCACCACCGCGCCGGCGCCGTCGCCGAACAGCACGCAGGTGGCGCGGTCGGTCCAGTCGATGATGCGCGACAGCGTCTCGCTGCCGACCACGAGCGCGCAGCGCGCCGCGCCCGTGCGCACGAACTTGTCGGCGATGGCGAGCGCATACACGAAGCCGGTGCACACCGCCTGCACGTCGAACGCCGGGCAGCCGTGGATGCCGAGCCGGTCCTGCAGCAGGCAGGCGGTGCTCGGGAACACGCGGTCGGGCGTGGTCGTGGCGAGCACGATCAGGTCGATATCCGCCGGCGTCAGGCCCGCGGCCTCGATGGCGCGGCGCGCGGCGTGCTCGGCCATGGCGCCGGTGGTCTCGCCATCGGCGGCGATGTGGCGCTCGCGGATGCCGGTGCGCTCGACGATCCACTGGTCGGTGGTCTCGACCATCTTCTCCAGATCGGCATTGGTCAGGATTTTCGCCGGCAGGTAGCTGCCGGTTCCGAGGATGCGGGAGCAGGTCACGCGGTCTGTCCCCGGGCGGTCATGGCGGCGAGCGTCTGGCCGATATGGCGCGGGACTTCGCGGCGCGCCTCGGTCAGGGCCTCGAGAATGGCGTGGCTGAAGGCCAGCCGGTCGGCGCCGCCGTGGCTCTTGATGACGATGCCGTTGAGGCCCACGAGGCTCGCGCCGTTGTAGCGCCGCGGGTCCACGCGCCGGCGGAACGCCCGCAGCACCGGCAGCGCCATCAGGCCCGCCAGCCGCGTGAACGCGTTGCGCTTGAACTCCTGGCGTATGTAATGGGTAATCATGCGCGCCAGGCCCTCGCTGGTCTTGAGCGCGACGTTGCCGACGAAGCCGTCGCAGACGATGACGTCCATGTCACCGGTATAGATTTCGTCGCCTTCCACATAACCGCAGTAGTTCACCTGGCCGGCGCGCAGCAGTTCGGCCGCGCGTTTCACGGTTTCATTGCCCTTGATGTCTTCCTCGCCGATGTTGAGCAGCGCGACGCGCGGATTCGGCTTGCCCTCCACGGCGCGCACCAGAATCGAGCCCATGACGGCAAACTGCACCAGCTGCTCCGGCGTGCAGTCGACGTTGGCGCCGAGATCGAGCATGTGCACGTGGCCGTGGACGGTCGGGAGTGCGGTGCAGATCGCCGGGCGGTCGATGCCGGGCAGGGTCTTGAGCACGAAGCGCGCGGTGGCCATGAGCGCGCCGGTGTTGCCGGCGGAAACCGCGGCGGCGGCCTCGCCGCCCTTCACGAGGTTGATGGCCACGCGCATCGAGGAGTCCTTCTTGGTGCGCAGCGCCAGCGCCGGCGACTCGTCCATGCCGACCAGTTCGGCGGCGTGCCGGATGCGCAGGCGCTCGGATTCACCGGCGCGGGCGCGCTGCAGCTCGGCGGCGATGACGTCTTGTTGTCCTACCAGGATGAGCCTCAGCTCCGGGTTGTCATCCAGAACCGAGAGCGCCGCGGGCACGGTGACACCGACACCGTGATCGCCCCCCATGGCGTCGAGG
>CAKKQL010000119.1 GCA_919902095.1 Acidiferrobacterales bacterium | reverse complement strand
CGCGGCATGAAGAGTGACTTTATCCAATTCCTTCCAACAGTTAAACGCACCGGCGCCGGCGGCGGGTTAACGCCGGGCAACTCCGCTCCCGACATTCCATGCTAATGTTGAAGGCGTTTCAGGTTTGGAGAGCAAACCGCAGCTTGAAATCGGCATGACGGCAACATCGGGCGCGGGCACCGGTGGAATTTAACCCCGTTGGAAATGTTGAGCGTTATCAAACAAGTGCTAAATCCTGACAACTAGGAACATTCAATGCGCACCACCCGGTTTCGCCGTTTTCGGAGACTTCCCTGGCTGTGTCTCCTGCTGCTGGCGGTTGGCGCCCTCGCCCCGCCGGCCAGCGCCGCCCCCATGAAGGGCATGCGTCCGGGCCAGGCCTTCCGCGCGCTTGCGCTCGAGGTCAAGAACCACATGCAGGTTGGCGACTATGCCAACGCGGAAAGCGGGGCGCGGCTGCTTTACAACCGCTTTGGCGATAGCGGCAATGACATCGAGTCATCCGGCGCCACCACGCTGCTCGGCCGCATCCTGCGTGAACAGGGTAAATATGCCGAGGCCGAAACCCTGCTACGGCAGGCGCTGGCGCGAAGAGAGAGGATATTTGGGGAAACCGACGACCGTACCATCACCAACCGATTTCTCCTGGCGAAGACACTCATTCCGCTCGGCAAATACGCCGAGGCCGACACGGTGCTTAAGCGCGCGCTGGATGCCCAACGCCGGAGCGGACGCCGCGGCGGCATCGAGGAATTGCGGATCGTCAATCTTCTGGGACTCGTGCAACTCCAGCTCGGCCGTCATGCGGAAAGCGAGGCCCTGCTCAAACAGGCGCTGGCCGATACCCGGGATCTGGATGATAAAAAAGGTGCGCATACACGCTCGGGCACGATGTACATCCTGGCGCGCAGCCTGAACGCGGCGAACAAATTCACCGAGGCGGAAAAATACGCGCGCGAGTCGGTGGCCCTGCGCGAACGTATGGACAACCCGGAAAACGCCGAAGTCGCCAAGGCCCAGCTCGTGCTCGGGCGAGCGCTCATCGGGCAGAACAGGCTCGCCGAGGCCGAAACACTATTGCGACGCGCCCTGGTCATTAGCGAGAAAACGCTTGGCCCGGACCACAACGAAACCGCCAAGATCGTCGCCTCGCTCGCCTACCTTGCCGGGCAACGCGGCCAAACGGCCGAGGCCGGCAACTACCTGAAACGCGCCGCCGACAATGCGCGGCGCGCGAACGTGCCGGCCCAGTCGGCGCACAGCGCACGCGCCTACGCCCGCTTTCTCATCAAACAGGGCCGCGCGCGCGAGGCCCTGCCCTACTATCGCGAGGCGCTCGACGCCGTCGACAGGCTGTTCGCCAACACCCGCGGCCTGGACGAGAGCGTGCGCGAGGGCTTCATTGCCCAGTACACCAACTATTACCAGGAGATGACCGAGCTGCTGCTGCGCCTGCATGGCGCCGATGGCGCGCGCGGCCATGACCGCGAAGCGCTCGCGGTGGTATCGCGCACGCAGTCGCGCCTGTTCACCGAGCTCTTGCGCCAGGCGGACGTCGGCAGGTTCTCCACCGAGCCCGCGTTTCTGGAGCTGAAACGCAAGCGCGAATCGCTGCAGGAACGCGTCAACCTGCTGTACGCCCGGCGTTACAACAGGGAAGCCGATTTCTCCGGGCGCGAGGCCGGTCCTGGCCCAGACACTTTCAACGCCGACGAGGAAACCGCGCCGCGTCAGACATCGGACCGGCCGATCGCGCTGGCCCAGCAGGAGCTGGCGGCGGTGGAGGAACGACTGCGGAAGGAGTTTCCGCGCTTCATGGAACTGACCCAACCGAAACCGGTCACGGTCGAGGCCCTGCAGCAGCGCCTGCTGCGTCCGGGCGAGGCGCTATTGACCTATGCCCTGCTTAAGGACAAAACCGCGATCTTCGCCGTCACGCGTACCAATTTCCGCCTGACGCTGGTACCGCAATCGCGCGACCAGATCACCGCCGCCATCCATGCCGTGCGCCGGCGCCTGGAGCAGGTGGCCACGACCGGCACCTTTGCCTCGCTGAATGAACTCGATCCGAAGCAGCTGTACCAGCTTTACCAGACGCTGGTGGCGCCGATGGAACCCGTGCTCAAGGGCGCGCAGCGCGTGTTGCTTGTGGGCGACGGGCCGATCCACACGCTGCCGCTCGAAATGCTGGTCACGCGCTATGGCGACAAGGACCAACAAACCTTCGCCGCCGCGCGCAAGGCCGGCGAAATTATGTTCAGTGAATACGCCACGCTCGCCTACCTCGGCGACAGTTACCGCTTCGCCTATCTCCCGAGCCTCGCGGCGCTCTCCACACAACGGCTCTATCCCAAGCGCGGCGCCGGTTACGACCGCGAGCTGGTGTCGTTCGCCGACCCGGTGTTCGAGAACGAAGGCGGGGGCGGCGTTGGCGAGGCCACGCGCGGCGCGCTCGCCGTGCTCGCCCGCAGCGTGCGCGGCCAGGAGACCATCAGCATCCCGCGCCTGCCGGAAACGGCGGACGAGGCGCGCGAGATCGCCAAGACGCTGGGCGGCCGCAACGAAATCTTCCTGCGCGACAAGGCGCAGGAGAAAACCGCCAAGACCCTGAACCTCAAGACCACGCGTTACCTGCACTTCGCCACCCATGGCCTCTTGGGCGGTGAGTTCCTGCAGGTCAAGGAGTCCGCGAAGGGGAGCGAAAACGACTACCTGCTCCCGGACGAACGCACGCGCACGCTGGCGGTGGTGGCGGCTTCCGGCAAGCCGGAGGACACGGCGGCGGAACCGGCGCAAGCGGCGCGCCGCGGCCAGCCGGCGCTGGTGCTGACGCTCGTCGGCAACCTCAAGGGCGAGGACGGGCTACTCACCATGCGCGAAGTCATCGAGGACCTCGACCTCAACGCCGAACTCGTGGTGCTCTCGGCCTGCAACACCGCCGGCGAGTCCGCCGAGGCGCAGAACGGCGAGGGGTTCGCCGGCCTCACACGCGGCTTCATGTACGCCGGCGCCAAGGGTCTGCTGGTGAGCCACTGGAGCGTGGAAAGTCTGTCGGCCAAGGACCTGATGAATGAAAGTTTCCGCCACCTCAAAGCGGGCGCGCCGGCGGTGGCGGCGCTGCGCGAGGCGCGCCTCACGGTGCGCGCGAGCCGCGATACGGGCGGGCGCTTTTCCCGCGCCCACCCGTACTTCTGGGCGCCGTTCGTGTACGTCGGGGATTGAAGATGCGGCGCCGGCCTACGGCGCCTGGGCCTTGAGCCAGTTGTCGCCCTTCCTCATGGGCGCGGCGAACTGGACGGTGCAGTACCCACCACCGCTACCGGCGCCGGTGCCGGCGACGCCGTGCTGCCAGTAGCCGCCGATGCGGCCCTTGTCGAGGTCGAGGTAGTCCAGCACGAAATTGAAGGTCGCGGTCATGTTGCCAACACCGGCCCAGTTGCAGTAGTACGGCTTGTCGGCCATAACGATCTCGTCCGCTGAGCGGACCTTGACGGTACGCTTGGTCTCGGCACAGGCAAGCGGCGTACCGATGAACTTGAGATGGTTGTTCACCGTCAGCGTGATGGTGTTATCGGTGCTGTTCAGGGAGGTGTCCGCATACTTCCACCGGCTCTGGCTGCCACGGCCCGGGATCGGCCCGCCCATGACGAAATAACTCACGCCTTCGGAATCGCAGTTGCGCCCGGCCGGGGTGGAATCGCAAATCACAGGTTCCGTCCCTTCATTCTGCTTGAGCAGCGCATACAGCCCGCGCAGCATCTCACCGGCGGAGTAGCGCTGACTCGCCGGCCCGCATTCGCTGGCGGCGCAAACAGTCACCTCCTTCACCTCAGCCAGTTGTGGCGTGCCGGCACAGGCCGCAAGCACAACCGCAATAAAGACAACCGCGTGACGCCAACGAATCATATCCGCACCTTTTGATCTTAGGGGGCCGTCCTGAACCAGTTTTCACCTTTGGGCATTGCCGCCGGGAACTGCATGATGGCATAACCGGTGCCACGGCCGC
>CAKKQL010000118.1 GCA_919902095.1 Acidiferrobacterales bacterium | reverse complement strand
CGCCTGGCGGCGCTCGAGGGCGCCGACGCCTGCGTCGCCACCGCCTCCGGCATGGTCGCGATCCTCTCGACCTGCCTGGCGTTGCTCAAGGGCGGCGACCACATCGTCTCGTCGCGCAGCATTTTCGGCGCGACGGTGCTGCTGTTCAACAACTACCTCGGCAAGCTCGGCATCGAGACGAGTTATGTGCCGCAGACGGATTACGCCGCCTGGGAAAAGGCCATCAAGCCGAATACGCGGCTGCTGTTCCTCGAAACCCCATCGAATCCGCTGATGGAGATCGCCGATATCGCGCGTCTCGCAAAACTGGCGCACAGTAAGGGTTGCCTGCTGGTCGTGGACAACGTGTTCTGCACGCCGGCGCTGCAACAACCGCTCAAGCTCGGTGCCGACATCGTGGTGCATTCGGCGACGAAATATATCGACGGCCAGGGGCGCTGCGTCGGCGGCGCGATCGTCGGCAGCAAGGAACTGGTGGGCAAAGAAGTTTACGGTTTCCTGCGTACCTGCGGCCCGTCCTTAAGCCCGTTCAACGCCTGGGTGTTCCTCAAGGGCCTGGAAACGCTTTCGCTGCGCATGAAGGCGCACAGCAAGAGCGCTTTACTGTTGGCGCAGTGGCTGGAAAAGCAGCCAAAAGTGAAGCGTGTGTATTATCCGGGACTGGCCTCGCATCCGCAGCACGCGCTCGCCAAGACGCAACAGTCCGGGTTCGGCGGCATCGTGTCGTTCGAGGTCGAAGGCGGACAGGCCGCGGCGTGGCGCGTGATTGATTCGACACGCATCATCTCCATCACCGCGAATCTGGGCGATACCAAGAGCACCATTACCCACCCGGCCACGACCACCCACGGGCGCCTGACGCACGAGCAGCGCCAGGAGGCCGGCATCGGCGACGGGTTCATCCGTATTTCCGTCGGGCTCGAGGATGTCGAGGACCTGAAGCAAGACCTCGCGCGCGGCCTGTCCTGAGAGATGCCGCCGGTTCTGGGTTCCGGTTCTCGTGCCCGTCAATCCCCGCCAGCAGTTGCTTGAGCTGTTCCAGGTTGCGCTCGCGGCCGTAAACGGTCGTGTGCGCGTACGCGACGTGCTGCGTGCGCATTCCCTGTCGGGACCGGTGTATCTGATTGCTATGGGCAAGGCCGCCTGTGTCATGGCGCAAGGCGCGCACGATGTGCTTGGCGGGAACATCCGCGATGCACTTGTCGTCACCAAGCACGGCCATGGCGAACCCCTGCCGTGGCCGGTGCTGGAGGCCGGGCACCCGCTGCCGGACGACGCGAGCCTTGCCGCGGGCAGGCGACTTATCGAATTTGTCGCGGCCGTTCCGAAAGAAGCCCAGGTGCTGGTGCTGCTCTCCGGCGGCGCCTCGGCGCTGGTGGAAGCCCTTCCGCCGGATCTGGGGCTGGCGCAATTGCGTGCAGTGAACCACTGGCTGCTCAGCACCGGCTTTGATATTCACGCGATGAACGCTATCCGCAAACGCCTTTCGCTCATCAAGGGTGGACGGCTGGCGCAGCTTTTATATCCACGCAAAGTGCTGTGCCTCGCCATCTCGGACGTGCCGGGCGATGACCCGCGCTCCATTGGTTCGGGGCCGTTGGTGGCGGACGAGGAAAGCGCATTGCCCGATGTTTCCGGTGTACCCGAGGCGCTGCAGACGGCGTTGGCGCAGGCACCGCCGCTACCGAGATCGGACGACGCCTGCTTCCGTAACGTCGAGTTCCGGATTATCGCCACGCTCGCCGACGCCAAACGTGCGGCCGCGGAGGCAGCGCGGAAACTCGGTTATCGGGTCGTGGTCCATCCGGAATTCACCGAGGGCGATGCGGTCGAAACCGGCGCGCGGCTGGCGCGTGACCTGTTAGAATCCGAACCCGGTGTCGTGCAGGTGTGGGGCGGGGAGACGACAGTGAGATTGCCGCGCCAACCCGGCCGCGGCGGACGCAACCAGAGCCTGGCGCTGTCCGCGGCACTGGCGCTGCGGGATCACCGGAACGCCTGGTTTCTCGCCGCCGGTACCGACGGCAGCGACGGACCGACCGAGGATGCTGGCGCGCTCGTGGATGGGGAGACCGTCGCGCGCGGCGTCACGCATGGTTTTGACGCGAGACAGGCCCTGGCGAAAGCCGACGCCGGGACGTTTCTCGAAGCGAGCGGCGATCTGATTCACACCGGCCCGACGGGAACGAACGTCATGGACCTGATGCTGGGACTAAAAAGCGAATAGACAGGATTTACAGGATTTTTAAAAGCAAATTAAAATAAGCGCCTGAGATTTTTTAATCCTGTAAATCCTGCTAATCCTGTCCATTCAATTCTTATGCATTTCAGAAATCTTATATTTCCTGCCCTGCTATCACTGGCACTGGTTGCTTGCGGCAAGGATAGCGACAAAGCCGCGGCGCTTTACTACGCCGAGCAGGAGCCGGGCGGCGAGCCGTACCGCACGCGTATGATCGTGACGGCGCGTTATTTGCGCATGGACGACGGTGGCGAGACGAAGGATTTCCTGCTCTTCGACCGCCGCGAGAAGACGCTTTACAGCGTGAGCGCCGCGGACGCGCGCATTCTGGTGATAGCGCCCAAGCCCGTCAGTATCGCCTCGCCGGTTGCGCTCGCGCATACGCTGGAACAGGATGCCGCGGCCTATCCGGCCGTGGGCGGGAAGAAGGTGACGCATTACCGGCTGCTGACGAATCGGAAGCCGTGTTACGACCTGTTCGCGGCCGAGGGCATGTTGCCGGATGCGGTGCAGGCGCTGCGCGAATACCGCGCGACCCTGGCCGGCCAGCAGGCCGCGACGCTCGCGGGCATGCCGAAGGAGCTGCAAACGCCGTGCGATCTGGCGAACAACGTTTTCGCGCCGGTGCGGTATCTCGATTATGGATTGCCGATCCGGCTGGACGAAACCGGCGTGCGCACGAGCGAGCTGGTGGATTACAAAACCGATTTCGAAACGGAACCCGCGTTGTTCGATCTGCCCGCGAGCTACCGCCGTATCACTATCGAGGCAATGCGCGGCGGCTAGCGGCCGGTTCGCTGTTGCGGGTCGCCCGCCGGCCGCAGTTGTTCCAGCTTCCAGCCCTTGGCACTCACGCGCAGCACGCTGCCGTGCTCGTACCAGTCGCCGAGCACCAGGCGCCGTGCGCGCACCCCGTCGAGATCGAAGACGTGCTCGCCGGGACGATGGGTATGGCCGTGGATCAACCGGTGCACGCCGTGCTGACGCATGATCGCCTCGACGGCATGTTGGGTCACGTCCATGATTTCCGGTTTCTTCTTCAGTGTCGTGGCCTTGCTGATTTCACGGTAGCTGCCGAAGATGGCGTTGCGCTCGGCCGGGCTCTTGGCGAGGAAGTCGCGCTGCCAGTCCGGGCTGCGCACCATGGCGCGGAACCCCAGGTATTCGGTATCGGCGGTGCAGAGCGAGTCGCCGTGCATCAGCAGCGCCGGCTGGCCATAGAGGTCGACGCGCACCGGGTCGGCAATCAGCCGGCAGCCGGTGGCCTGTTCGAAGCCCGGCCCCATCAGAAAATCGCGGTTGCCGTGCATGACGAACACCGGCGTGCCGCTGCGGGTGAGCGCGCGCAAGCCGGCGACGACGGCGCGGAAATCATCCTGTTCGGCGGCATCGTCGCCGATCCAGAACTCGAACAGGTCGCCGAGGATGTAAAGCGCTTTCGCCGTGCGCGCCTCGCCGGCGAGAAAATCCAGGAACAGCCGGGTGATCGCCGGCCGTTGGCCGCAGAGATGCAGATCGGAGATGAACAGCGTCGTGCCGGTCATGGACCGTTACTTGCTCTCGACGACCTCGACGCGCTCGATCACGACGTCGCTGAGCGGAACGTCCTGGTGGCCGCCGCGCGCGCCGGTGGCGACGGCTTTGATTTTATCGACGACCTCCAGGCCTTCCGTCACCCGCCCGAAGACGCAGTAGCCCCAGCCGCGCGGCGTGGGTGAGGTGAAGTTGAGAAAATCGTTGTCGGCCAGGTTGATGAAGAACTGGCTGGTGGCCGAATGCGGGTCGTTGGTGCGCGCCATGGCGACGGTGCCGCGGTTGTTGCGCAGGCCGTTGACGGCCTCGTTCTCGACCGGCGCCTGCGTCGGTTTCTGAGTCATGCCCGGCACGAAGCCGCCGCCCTGGAGCATGAAACCCCCGATCACGCGGTGGAACAGCGTGCCATCGTAGTGGCCGTTTTTGGCGTAGGCCAGGAAGTTGGCGACGGTCTTGGGCGCCTTCTGCGCGTCGAGTTCGAGCACGATCGTGCCGTAGTTGGTCTGCATCCGGATCATGGGAAAGTCGGGGGAAGTTTTGCGAGGCGGTATTGTCCCTTGATTGCGCCGGCAGGCGCAACCGGGCAGGGGTTCGCGTCACCGGCGGATTCCGCTACCATGGCGTCCTTACGCTCCGTAAACGGCACATCCATGTCTCCGCTCCTCAAGACCCGCTTCGCGCCGAGCCCCACCGGGCGGCTGCATCTCGGCAATATCCGCACGGCGCTGTTCAACTGGCTGCTGGCGCGCAAGGCCGGCGGCGTGTTTCTGCTGCGGCTTGAGGATACCGACGCCATGCGCGGGCACGAAAAGTATGCGGCGGCGCTCGCCGAAGACCTGCGCTGGCTGGGGCTTCAGTGGGACGAGGGGCCGGCCACCGGCGGCACGCACGGTCCTTACGCCCAGTCCGAGCGCGGGGAGATATATAAGGGTCACTTCGCGCGGCTGGAGCAGCAGGGTCTGGCCTATCCCTGTTTCTGCACCGAGCATGAGCTTGCGGTCGAACGCAAGCTGGCGGTCGCCCGCCACCTGCCACCGCGTTATTCCGGCAAGTGCCGCACGCTCCCGCCGGACGCGGTGCAGGCGCGGTTTGCCGGCGGCCTGCCGGCGACGCTGCGGTTTCGCGTGCCCGCGGCGCGCAAGGTCAGCTTCGACGACAAGGTGCGCGGGCCGCAGGTGTTCGACACCGCCGACATCGGCGATTTCGTCATCCGCCGTTCGGACGGCACGCCGGCGTTCTTCTTCTGTAACGCCCTCGACGACGCGCTCATGGGCGTGACGCTGGTGGTGCGCGGCGAGGACCACCTCACCAATACCCCGCGTCAGCTCCTGCTGTTGGAGGCGCTCGGGTTGCCGTTGCCGGACTACGCCCACATCGCGCTGGTGGTGGGCGACGACGGTGCGCCGCTCTCGAAACGCAGCGGCTCGAAGTCGGTGGAAGAGCTGCGGGAAGCCGGTTATCTGCCGGCGGCGCTGCATAACTACCTGGCCCGGCTTGGGCACACCTATGAAGACAACGCCTTGCTGAGCCTCGACCAGCTTGCCACCGGTTTTGCCGTGGAGCGCCTGCACCGCGCGCCGGCGCGTTTCGACGAAACCCAGCTCAGGCACTGGCAGCGTGAGGCCGTCCTGCTCGCGCCGGTGGAGACGGTGTGGGGCTGGATGGGCGCGGCCGCGCACCGGCTCGTGCCGGCGGCGAGCCGCGACGCCTTCATCGAGTGCGTGCGCGGCAATCTGCTGGTTCCCGCGGATGCGCTGCACTGGGCGCGCGTCGTGTTCGGCGATGCGCCCGCCCTCAGCCAGCCCGCGAACGAGGCCGCGCAGACCGCGGGCGGCGGTTTCTTCGCCGCCGCGCTCAAGGCGCTTGAGCAGCACGGCACCGATTTCAAGGCGCTGGCCGAGACGCTCAAGGCCGCGACCGGAAAAACCGGCAAGGCGCTGTACCAGCCGCTGCGCGCGGCGTTGACCGGCGAGCTCGACGGGCCGGAGATGGCGAAGTTACTGCCGCTGATCGGCCTGGAACGGGCGTGCGCACGGGTGGCAAAATACGAAAAATGAAAATTTTTCCCATGCTTCAGATCCACAACAGCCTGACGAAAAAGAAAGAACCGTTCACGCCGCTGGTGCCCGGCAAGGTGCGGATGTACGTCTGCGGCATGACCGTGTACGACTACTGCCACGTCGGCCACGCGCGCGTGATGGTGGTGTTCGACGCCGTGGTGCGTTACCTGCGCGCGCGCGGGTATGACGTCACCTACGTGCGCAATATCACCGACATCGACGACAAGATCATCCGGCGCGCGCACGAGAACAACGAGGACCTCGGCGTGCTGACCGAACGCTTCATTGCCGCCATGCACGAGGACGAACGCGCGCTCGGGGTGTTGCCGCCGGAGGCCGAGCCGCGCGCGACGCTGTACATGCCGCAGATTCAGGCCATGATCGGCACGCTGGTGCAACGCGGCTTGGCGTATCAGGCCGGCAATAACGACGTCTATTACCGCGTGCGCAAGTTCGCGCATTACGGCGCACTTTCCGGCAAGACGCTCGATGACCTGCGCGCCGGCAGCCGCGTCGAGGTTGACGAGGAAAAGGACGACCCGCTCG
>CAKKQL010000117.1 GCA_919902095.1 Acidiferrobacterales bacterium | reverse complement strand
CCGAAAGCAGGGGGTCGCGCTCGTCCTGCGGGCCGTGGCCCTCGACCGGCGTGAACGTGAATCCCGTTACCTCGGGTAACGCACGCAGCACGTCGGCCAAGGCTTGCTTGATGTCGGCGTGAACGATGAGCGTCAGGTTTTTCATTTACCTCCCCCCGTCTGGAGTTTGCCTTCGGCGCGCGACTCCAACCATGCATAGAGCGTCGGCAGCAGCACGAGCGTGAGCAGGGTAGATGTGATGAGCCCGCCGATCACGACCACGGCGAGCGGGCGTTGCAACTCGGAGCCCGGGCCGGTCGCGAGCAGCATGGGCACGAGACCTAGGCTCGCGATGAGCGCCGTCATGAGCACCGGTCGCAGCCGCCGCTCGGCGCCTTCCTGCACCGCTTGCAGCACCGTGCGCCCGGCCGCGTGCAGTTGGTTGAAATACGCCACCATGACGACGCCGTTCAATACCGCCACGCCGAAGAGCGTGATGAAGCCGACCGAGGCCGGCACCGAGAGATAGAGCCCGGAAGCGAACAGACCCACCACGCCGCCGATCAACGCGAAGGGAATATTGAGGATGATGAGCCCGGCCTGGCGCAGCGAGCGGAAGGTGGAAAAGAGCATCAGGAAGATGAGGGCGATGGAAACGGGCACCACCAGCGCGAGGCGCGCGGTCGCGCGCTGCTCGTTCTCGAACTGGCCGCCGTAGGTGACGTAGTAGCCTTGAGGCAGCTTTACTTCGCGTTCGATCGCCGCGCGCACCTCATCCACGAAACCCACGACGTCGCGGTTCTCAACGTTCGCCTGTACCACCACCTGGCGCTTGGCCGATTCGCGCGTGATCTGCACCGGCCCGTCCACCTCCTCGATATCGGCGAGCAGCGCGAGCGGCACCTTGGCCCCGCCCGGCGTTTCGATCAGGAGTTGTCCCAGCGCCTGCGGCGAGGCACGCGCGGGCTCGGGGTAGCGCAGCAGCACCGGGCTGCGGCGGTTGCCCTCGATGATCTCGCTCACGACCTTGCCGCCGACGGCGGTTTCGATTATTCGATTGATGTCCTCGGTGCGGATGCCGTAGCGCGCGATATTTTCCTGGCGGATGTCAAGGCGCAGGTACTTCTGGCCGGAGAGCCGCCCGCGGAAGATGTCCACCGCGCCCGGGATGCGCCCAACGATTTCCTCGATGCTCTTTGATTTTTCCTCCAGCACTGCGAGATCCTCGCCGAACAGCTTGATCGCCATGGCCGCGCGCACGCCGGTCAACATCTCCGAGGTGCGCATGTCGATCGGCTGGGTGAAGGCGATGTCCAGCTCCCAGTCCTTGAAGCGACCGAGCTTCTCGCGCAATTGCTTGTGGAACTCCTCGAGGCCGATGCCCCACTCGCTGCGCGGCTTCGTCAGCAGGAAGTTATCGGTCTGGTAGAGGCCCATCGGGTCCAGGCGTAGCTCGTCGGCGCCGGTGCGCGATACCACGCCGGTGACCTGCGGCAACTCCATGAGCGCTTGGTGGATCGGCTGGTCCATGGCGAGCGAACGTTCGAGCGACACGCTCGATGACTTTTCGATGATGATCACCGTGGTGCCCTCGTCCATTACCGGCATGAATTCGCGCCCGATGAAGGGGAACAGCGCCGCCGCGATCACGAGTGCGGCGAGCGCTCCGCCCACCGCGCGCCCGCGGTGGTGCAGCGCCCAGCGCATGACCGGCAGGTAGGCGCGCTTGAGGTGCGCCAGGAGCCAACCGTCGCCGTGAGCGCCACCGCGCATGAGGAAGCTCGCGAGCACCGGGATCGCCGTGAGCGACAGCACCAGCGAACCCAGCAGGGCGAAGGAGATGGTGACGGCGAGCGGCGTGAACATCTTGCCTTCGAGGCCGGTGAGACTGAAGAGCGGCAGGAACACCATGATGATAATGAGCACGCCCGAGATCACCGGGGTCGCCACCTCCAAGGTCGCGCGGTACACAAGGTGCAGACGACTCACGCCCGGCGGCGCGTGGCTCAACTGCGTATGCACGTTCTCCACTACCACCACGGCCGCGTCCACCAGGATGCCGATGGCGATGGCGAGCCCGCCGAGCGACATGAGGTTGGCGGAGACGCCGAAGATGCGCATGAGAAGAAAGGTGGCGAGCACCGACAGCGGCAGGATCAGCGCCACCGTGAGCGCGGCGCGCAGATTGCCGAGCAGCACGATGAGCACCAGCAGCACCAGCACCACCGCCTCGCCGAGCGCCTTCTCCACGGTCCACACCGCTTCGTTGATAAGTTCGGTGCGGTCGTAGAACGGCTCGATGTGCACACCCTTGGGGAGCGTCGCCTTAAGCGCTTCAAGTTCGCGCTTCACGCCTTCCACCGTGGTGCGGCTGTTGGCGCCCTTGCGCAGCAGCACGAGACCCGTCACGACCTCGCCGTTACCGTTCGCCGTCACGGCGCCGTAGCGTGTGAGCGCGCCGAGGCGCACGCTCGCCACATCCTTGATGCGTACCGGTGCGCCACTGCGCGTGGTGACCGTGACGTTGCCGATGTCCTCGGCGTCGCGCAACTGGCCCACGGTGCGTACCAGCAACATCTCGTCGCCGCGGTTGATGCGGTCGCCGCCGGCGTTGCGGTTGTTCTTCTCGATCGCCTGCTCGAGATCGTCGAGGTCCAGGCCCTGAGACGCGAGCCGTTTGGGATCGGGCACCACCTCGAAGGCGCGCACCTCGCCGCCCAGCGAGTTCACGTCGGCGGCGCCATCCACGGTGCGCAGGCGCGGGCGGATCGTCCAGTCTTGCAGCGCGCGTAGCTCCTGGTTGCTATAGCCCTCACCCACGATGCGATACATATAAATCTCGCCGAGTGGCGTGGTGATGGGCGCGAGTCCGCCGGACACGCCAGCCGGCAGCGAGCTCCAGACCTGGTTCAAGCGCTCGGCCACCTGCGCCCGCGCCCAATAGATGTCGGTGCCGTCCTCAAAGTCGATGATGACGCTGGCGAGCGCGTACTTGGTGGTCGAGCGCAGCACCGTCTGGCGCGGCAGGCCCTGCATCTCCATCTCGATTGGGAAGCTGATGCGCGCCTCAACCTCCTCGGGCGCCATGCCCGGGGCCTTCACGATCACCATCACCTGCGGACTGGAGATATCGGGGAAGGCGTCGATGGGCAACGAGCGAAACGCCCACAGCCCGCCGGCCGTGACTGCGGCCGCGAGCAGCAGGATCATGAGCCGCTGGACCAGGGCGAAGCGGATCAGGGTGGCGATCATGGCGCGCCCTCCGCGGAAGTATCGAGCGCCGAGCGGCCGGCGGCCAGGCGCACGTCAGCGGCCTCGATCCAGCTCTGCGCGAGCAGTTCGAGATAGCGCCACCGGGCATCGAAGTAGGTGTTGCTCGCGTCGACCAAGGCAAGGATGCCCGCCTCGCCGGCGGAAAAACCGCGGCGCGTCAGATCAAAGAGCCGTTTGCCGGGATCGAGAATCCGGACGCGAAAATGCTCGGCTTGCTCGATGAGGTGCCCGAGGTGGGTGTGACTGGTGCGCAGGCGGCTGGTGAGATCGCGTCGCCGTGTCGCCTGCCGTGCCTGGGCCTGATCCGCCTCGGCGTAGGCCTTGCCGATGCCGCCGGTGTTCAGGTTCCACAGCGGAATCTGGATACTCAGACCCACGCCGTTGACGTCGCGGCGCCCGCCGCCGATGAAGTCGCGCTCGCGGAAGAACGTCAGGGCGGGATCGTTGAAGCGGCTCGCGCGCGCCGCCTCGATGCCGGCGCGCGCCGCCTCCTGCTCCTTGCGCGCGCTATTCAGGGCGGGATGGCTCTCAAGCCCGTGTTCGAGGCTCGCCAGCGGCGGCGGCGGTGCGACCGGGGCAAGCTCCGTAAGCGCCAGCTCGGCCTCGGGGAGAAGCGCGAGCAGCGCGCGAAAATGCGATGCCGCCTCGCTGTGTTCGCCCTCGGCGAAGGCAATCGCCTGTTGCGCCTCTTCGCGCAGGATATCGAGGCGCAGGCGCTCGGTCGGCGCGAGATAGCGCACCAGGGGATCGCGCCCGCGCGGCGTTTCGGCAAGCCCCGACACCTGCTGTTGTTTCTCCTCGGCGAGTTTCAGTCGTGCCGCGGCGAGCTGTAACTTGTGGTAGGCATGCGCCGTCTGGTTTTCGAGTCGCAGGTGTTCGTAACGGCGGTTTTCCCTGGCGGCTTCGAGGTTGGCGGCGGCCACGGCGCGGGCGCGTGCGAGGCGACGCAGTGGCAACGGTTGGCTGATGCCGACGTGCGTCAGATCCGTGCCACCGCTTCCATCCTCGATTCCGAGCTTGTCATCCGCGCGCAGTTCGAGCGTGGGATTGGGCCAGGCGTCCGCCTGCCGGTACTCGCCTTCGCGCGCCGCCACCTGGGCCTCGGCCTGGCGCAATTCCGGCGCGACGTCGAGCGCGCGGCGCGCACTCGTTTCCAGCGTCCAGACAGGTTTTTGCACGGCGTCGGCGGCAGAAACCGGGTTCAGCAGGGCCGCAGCGACGCCAAGCGCGGCCGCGCTCATGACATATCGAAGATGTAACACGGAACACTCTCTCCCGCGGGCTCCGCGAACGGAGTCGGCGGCTCATCGGATCGGTTGGGATGAACGCCAAGGCCGGCGGGCGTACACCCGCCCTGACGGCCGGACTGCAGGGAGTATCAGCGCGGCGGGGCGCGCAGCGGAGGAGTGAGGCGGCAGCCGCGCGGCGGACGGAACCACAGCGTTTCCGGCCGCACGCCGGGCCCGGTGCGGAGCGCGAAAGAGAGAACCAGGACGAAGACGAACAGGGCGCACGCCAGGTTCGTCTGGAACGCCTTGAGCACCGCGGACAGCGGCATATCCACATCGGCGGTGGGTTCCGATGCGCCGTGGTCGGCGGCGGTGGCGAGCATGCTTTCCAGATGCACGGGCGTACTGTGGTCGGCGTCCGGAAAATGCAAACAGATGCGTAAGCCCAGAGACAGTAAAAGAGCCGGAATGAGCCAGAAAAGTACGACTTTGCTGATGCAGGACTGGCGCAGGCGGCGGA
>CAKKQL010000116.1 GCA_919902095.1 Acidiferrobacterales bacterium | reverse complement strand
TATCCGCGGCGCACGCACGCACAACCTCAAGAACATTGACGTCGACCTGCCGCGCGACCGGCTCATCGTCATCACCGGTCTCTCGGGCTCGGGCAAGTCCTCGCTCGCCTTCGACACGCTCTACGCCGAGGGCCAGCGGCGCTACGTCGAGTCGCTCTCGGCCTACGCGCGCCAGTTCCTCTCGCTCATGGAGAAACCGGACGTGGACCTGATCGAAGGCCTGTCGCCGGCGATCTCGATCGAGCAGAAATCCACCTCGCACAACCCGCGCTCGACCGTGGGCACGGTCACGGAAATCTACGATTACCTGCGGCTGCTGTTCGCGCGCGTCGGCGAGCCGCGCTGCCCGACCCACGGCGTCACGCTCGCGGCCCAGACCGTGAGCCAGATGGTGGACCACGTGCTGACGCTGCCGCCGGACACGAAGCTCATGCTGCTCGCGCCGCTCATCGCGGACCGCAAGGGCGAGCACGCGCACATCCTCGAGGCGCTGCGCGCACAAGGCTACGTGCGTGCGCGCATCGACGGCATCGTCGTGGGCCTGGACGACGTGCCGGATCTGAAAAAGAACTTCAAGCACACCATCGAGGCGGTCGTGGACCGTCTGGTCGTGAAACCGGATCAGGCGCAACGGCTCGCGGAGTCGTTCGAAACCGCGATTCATCTCGGCGAAGGGCTGGTGCGCGTGGCGGTGCTCGCGGACGACGGCAGCGTTAAAGATGAAATCGTGTTTTCGGCGCGCTACGCCTGCCCGCACTGCGGCTACTCGCTCTCCGAACTCGAACCGCGACTGTTCTCGTTCAACAATCCGGCCGGCGCCTGCCCGAGCTGCGACGGTCTCGGCGTGCGCCAGTTCTTCGACGCCGCGCGCATCGTCGCCGATGCCTCGCTGCCCCTGCCCGCCGGCGCGATCCGCGGCTGGGACCGGCGCAACGCGTTTTACTTCCAGATGCTCGAATCCCTGGCGCGGCATTACAAATTCGACCTTGATACGCCGTTCGAGGAACTGCCGGAGCAGGTGCGCCAGGTGATCCTGCACGGCAGCGGCACCGAGCTCGTCAGCTTCAGCTATTTCGGCGAGCACGGCGAACGCACCAAGCGCAAGCACCCGTTCGAGGGCGTGATTCCGAACCTCGAGCGCCGCTACCGCGAAACCGATTCGAGCAATATGCGCGAGGACCTAGCGCGCTACCTCAGCAACCAGCCCTGCACCGACTGTCAGGGTTCGCGCCTCAAGGCCGAGGCACGGCACGTGTTCATCGCCGACCAGGCGCTGCACGAGGTCACGCAGATGCCGGTCGGAACCGCGCTGGCCTTTTTCAATACCCTGGCGCTGTCCGGCCGGCGCGGCGAGATTGCCGAAAAAATCCTCAAGGAAGTGCGGGCGCGTCTCGGCTTCCTGGTCAATGTCGGCCTCGACTACCTGACGCTGGCGCGCTCGGCCGAATCGCTCTCCGGCGGCGAGGCTCAGCGCATCCGCCTGGCGTCGCAGATCGGCGCCGGGCTGGTGGGCGTCATGTACGTGCTGGACGAGCCCTCGATCGGGCTGCATCAGCGCGACAATGCCCGCCTGCTCGACACCCTCCGGCACCTGCGCGATATCGGCAACACCGTGATCGTGGTCGAACACGACGAGGAGGCCATCCGCGCCGCGGATTTCGTGCTCGATATCGGCCCCGGCGCCGGCGTCCACGGCGGCCGGGTGGTGGCGAGCGGCACGCCGGCCGAGGTCACGGCGCATCCGCAGTCCGTCACCGGCGCGTTTCTGCGCGGCGAACGCCGCATCGAAATCCCGGTCGCGCGCACGGCCAACAACCCCGAGCGCCAGCTCGTGATCCGCGGCGCCACCGGCAACAACCTCAAAAATATCGACGTCTCGATTCCGGTGGGGCTGCTGACCTGCGTTACCGGCGTTTCCGGTTCGGGCAAGTCCACGCTCATCAACGACACGCTCTACGCCTCGGTCGCCAAGCACCTCTACGGCTCGAACCTCGAACCCGCGCCGTGCCGGGCCATCGACGGACTCGAACATTTCGACAAGGTCGTGGACATCGACCAGTCGCCCATCGGGCGCACGCCGCGCTCCAATCCGGCGACCTACACCGGCCTGTTCACGCCGATCCGCGAGCTGTTCGCCGCCGCGCCGCAGGCGCGCGAGCGCGGCTACAGCCTCGGGCGATTCTCGTTCAACGTGCGCGGCGGTCGCTGCGAGCTCTGCCAGGGCGACGGCCTGATCAAGGTCGAGATGCACTTCCTGCCCGACATCTACGTGCCGTGCGACGTGTGCAAGGGCAAGCGCTACAACCGCGAAACGCTGGAAATCCGCTACAAGGGCAAGAGCATCGACGAGGTGCTGGCGATGACGGTCGAGGACGCGGCCGCGTTCTTCAGCGCCATTCCGGCCATCAGCCACAAACTGCAAACGCTGCTCGACGTCGGGCTTTCGTACATCACCCTCGGCCAGAGCGCGACCACGCTCTCCGGCGGCGAGGCGCAACGTATCAAGCTCGGGCGCGAACTCTCCAAGCGCGACACCGGCCGTACTTTGTACATTCTGGATGAACCCACCACCGGCCTGCACTTCCACGACATCGAGCAACTGCTCGTCGTGCTCTCGCGCCTGCGCGACCATGGCAACACCATGGTGGTGATCGAGCACAATCTGGATGTCATCAAGACCGCCGACTGGGTCATCGACCTCGGCCCCGAAGGTGGCGGTGGTGGTGGTAAATTGGTGGCGGAAGGCACGCCGGAAGACGTGGCAAGGCGGGAGGATTCACATACCGGCCAGTTCCTGCGGCCGGTGCTGGAACACCGCACACCTTACACGGCCGGCCGGGTATCGCGCGCAGGCTAAAACAAGTTGTTAGCTGTCAAGCGGCCTTTCGTGGCGTGATGGCGAGCTTAAGGTCCATCGCCCGCAGCAGCGCAATCAACGTGTCCACCTTGGGATTGCCCCGCGCCGAGAGTGTGCGATAGAGGCTCTCACGACTCACCCCCGCCGTCTTGGCAAGCGCGCCCATCCCGTCCTTCGTCTGCGCCACGTTACGCAGCGCCTGAAGCAGCACGGCGGGATCGCCGTCCTCCAGCGCCGCGTTGAGATAGGCCGCGACATCCTTGCGTGTCTTGAGGTAATCCACTGCCTTGTATGGAACGCTTTTCATCGTCTTGGACTCGGATTTCCCTCAGGCCGCTTTGCGTGGCACCAGCGCCCGGATCGCCGGCTTTCCCTTGCGGCCCCGCACCTGCCAGAGGTCGTACTGGCTCTGGAGATTCAACCAAATCTCGGCATCGGTACGAAAGGCGGCGGCCAACCGCAGCGCCATGTCCGGCGTCACGGAAGCGCGGCCGTTAAGGATGGCCGAGAGGTGCTTGCGGGTGACCTTGAGCGCACCGGCGGCGGCATTGACGGTAATCCCGAGCGGCTTCATGTAAAGCTCGCGCAGAATCTCCCCCGGATGAGACGGGTTGTGCATGGGCTTAGTGATAGTCGACATAGTCCACCTCCACGGCGTGGCCGCCTTCGAACCGGAAGATCACGCGCCAGTTACCGGATACATCAACGGACCAGAAATCCCCGAGCTTTCCATGCAGCGGATGCAACCTCAATCCCGGCGCATTCATCTGTTCCGGTCTGGACGCCGCACCGAGCAGGGTCAGGATCAGATGCAGCCGCTTGGCATGCTTGGCCTGAATCCCTTTGGTGCTGCCGGTCCGGTAATAAAGCTCCAGCCCTTTATGCCGAAAGCT
>CAKKQL010000115.1 GCA_919902095.1 Acidiferrobacterales bacterium | reverse complement strand
TGTTGCCGAACCAAAACGGCGCGCCGATCCGGTTGGTGGTGCCGTGGAAGTACGGTTTCAAGAGTGCCAAATCCATCGTGCGCATTCGTTTCGTCGAGCAACAGCCGATTAGCACGTGGATGAAATCGGGCCCGCGCGAATACGGGTTTTACTCCAACGTCAATCCGACCGTGGACCATCCGCGCTGGAGCCAGGCCGCCGAGCGGCGCATCGGCGAGGACTCGCTGTTTTCGCCCAAGCGCAAGACGCTGCCGTTCAACGGCTATGCCGAGCAGGTGGCGTCGCTCTACGCCGGCATGGATTTGAAAAAGTATTTCTGACCGCCAAGGCGCCAAGAACGCCAAGCGTTTGATGAATCAACTTCAGGTCATCCGTTGGCTGGTCAAACCCGTCGTGTTCGTGCTGGCGCTCGTGCCGTTGGCGCTGCTCATTCACAGCGCCGTGAATGACGGCCTCGGCGCCAATCCCATCGAGGCCCTCAACCGCGCCACCGGCGACTGGACGCTGCGGTTTCTGCTCATCACTCTCACGGTGACGCCGCTGCGCAAGCTCACTGGCTGGCACATCCTTATCCGTCTGCGACGCATGCTGGGGTTGTTCACATTTTTCTACGCCTGCCTGCACTTCCTGTCGTGGGTCTGGCTCGACCAGTACTTTGCCGTCGATGCCATCCTCAAGGACGTCGCCAAGCGGCCGTTCATCACCTTGGGCTTCACGTGCTTTCTGCTGCTCATTCCGCTGGCGGTGACCTCCGGCAATGCCATGGTGCGCCGCCTCGGCGGGCGGCGCTGGCAGCGGCTGCACCGGCTGGTGTACGCCATCGGCATCGGCGGGGTGGTACATTTCCTGTGGCTGGTCAAATCCGACATCACCCAGCCATTGATCTACGGCGTGATTCTGGCGGCACTCCTCGGTTTCCGCCTGTGGGACTGGCGTCGCCAGCAGTTGGCGGTGGTGCCGGCCACGCATTGATTCAGCCGCTTGCCGCCCGCACGGCAAAATGAAATGATGATTTCAATAGAAGAAATTGCTCAAGCCAGATGGACATCGACCTGCTCAAGACCTTTCTCGAGGTCAATCGCACGCGCCACTTCGGGCGCGCCGCCGAGAACCTGTTCCTCACCCAGTCGGCGGTGAGCGCGCGCGTGCGCCAGCTCGAGGAAACCATCGGCGTCCCGCTCTTCACCCGCACGCGCAACGACATCCAGCTCACGCCCGCGGGCACGCGGCTGCTCAAGTACGCCGAATCGATCCTGAATGCCTGGAACCGCGCGCGCCAGGATGCCGCGCTCGGCAACCGCGCCGGCGTGTCGCTCGCCGTCGGCGGCGCCTACAGCCTGTGGGACGTGCTGCTGCAGGAATGGACGCACACGCTCTACCGCGAGCTACCGCACGTGGCGTTGCACGCCGAGGCTCACGGCCAGGAGGTGTTGGTGCGCCGTCTGCTCGACGGTGCGCTCGATGTGGCGTTCATGTTCGAGCCGCCGCAGATGGCCGAACTCGATGCCGAGGAGGTCACAAGCATCCGCCTGATCCTGGTGGCGAGCGAGGCCGACCTCGCGGCGCGCGAGGCGCTGGCGCAGGGCTACATTCTCACCGACTGGGGCACGTCGTTCGCCATCGCGCACGCGCGTCATTTTCCGGACATACCGCCGCCGTCGGTGCACATGGGCCTCGGGCGCATGGCGCTCGCGTTCCTGCTCGACTGTGGCGGCGCGAGTTATCTCGCCGAGTCCATGGTGCGCGAGCACCTGAAGGAAGAGCGTCTCTATCGGGTGAAGGATGCGCCGGAGATCGACCGGCCGGTGTACGCGGTGTACCCGCGCGCGGCGGCCGCCGACCGGCGCGCGGTGCTGGAACAGGCGCTCGACTACCTCCTGCCTACGGCGCGGCGCGGAAAAGCGCGCGCCCGAGCCTGACCATTCCTTTCAGCTGCTGGCTGACGAACCCGCGCCCGTAGTCCGCGCCCGCGAGCTGGTCGCGAATGCCGGTCGCGGGATAGGTACGCTCGACGTTCGCCGTCCCGAACAGCCAGTCCCACACCGGAAACAGCGTGGCGAAATTGCAGCCGCGCGCCGCGCCTTCGTGGCCCACGCCGATGCCGTGATGCATGCGGTGATAACGCGGGCTCACCAGCAGTCGCTCGCCAACCGCGCCGAAGCCGATGCGCGCGTTCACGTGCGACAGGCTCTCGACGAAGCGCGAGAGCATCACCAGGAAGAAAAAATAGTTCGCCGGCATGCCGATGGCGATGGCGAGCACCGCGAGCCAGAGCGCGTGGAGGAGCCCGTCGAGCACGTGATTGCGGTCGTCGGCCCAGAATGAAAGCTGGCGCTGACTGTGGTGCACGGCGTGCAGCGCCCACCACCAGTCGAGACGATGCTGGAGGCGGTGATACCAGTATTCGAAAAAGTCGATGACGACGACGTAGGCGAGAAACGCGGCGAGCGCATGCTGCCCGAGCCACGGCACCAGCTCCTCGAAGTTCGGCGGCAGCCAGCCTTCGTGTCGCAGCCGGATTTCGAGCGGATTGAGCAGCGGCTGCAACACTAGGAAGAACAGCAGTGGCAGCAGTCCGGTGCGATAGAGAAAGGTGTAAAGCACGTCGACGCGCACCTCAACGCGGTTCTGCCAAGCCTCCACCGGCCGCCACGCTTCAAGCGGGCGCAGCAGGACAAACACCAGCGCGATCTCCGCGACTCCCAGCAGGAAATAGCCGGTGGCGCTGTAGGCGTCGTCGGCCCAGGCCATGAAGCCGGTCTTGAACAGCGCCGGCAGCACCAGCGTCTGGAACAGCCACGACTGCGCCGGTTCGAGGAATTGGAACAGAAAATCCATAAAACTATTTCACAGGATTAACAGGATTTCAAAGGCGAAAACATGTGACGCGGATTTTTGTTTTTAATCCTGTAAATCCTGTTAATCCTGTCCATTCCGGTTTTATCTTTTAACGACATCGAGAGTGGCGAAGCAGAAACCCTTGGCCTTCAGGCTCTGGATCAGCGGCTTCAGGATCGGTGCCGCCGGGTCCTTGCGCGACTGGATGCCGAGGTGCATGGAAACGATGTCGCCGCCCTTGAGGCCCTTCAGCGCGCGCTCGAGGAGTTGCCGGTTCGATATCTGTTCGCTCGGCAGATCGTCGCGGATGTAACCGGCGTCGTCGGTGCCGACGTGCATCGGGTAACCGCAACTCGCGGCGAAGCGCATGCTCTGGTAGGTGGTGCGCCAGCCCGGCGCGCGCCATAGCCCGGCGAGCCTGCGGCCGGTGGCGCGCTCGAAGGCCCGCTCCACCTTCGTGAGCTCTTCGCAGTAGCGGGTCCGGTCGAGCGCGAAACGCTCACCGCCGTCGTTCACCGCGATGACCTTGCCGCCTTCGTCGCCGCGCGCATACAGGTGCGACCAGGTATGGTTGCCGAAGGCGTGACCCTCGTCGGCCAGGCGCTTCCAGTACCCGTCCCAGGCGGGATCGAGCGCATAATCGCCGCGGAAGGTCTTTTCGTTGGCGAGAAAAAACGTCGCCTTCGCGTTTTCCTCGCGCAACGTGGCCGCAATCGGTTCGGCGCTGCGCATGCTGCCGGTATCGAAGGTGAGGTGGATGACGCCCTTGCATTCGGCAGCCGCCAACGGCGCGGCGAGCGCGAGCTGCAGGCCGAGAAGGAAGCTACTGGCGCGGCGCATGGGTATGGAAATAGAGTCCGTGCGGGCTGCGGCCGACGCGGATGGAGTGTTTGACCTGCTTGGTCTTCATGTCGATAACGCTCACGCGGTTGATCCAGCGCGTCGTGACCCACAGTTCGGTGCCGTCCTTTCTGAGTTCCATGTCGTCCGGGCCGTTCGGCACCGGAAAGGTCTCGACGATCTTGAGCGTCGGCATGTCGATGATGGAGATGGTATTGGCGACGCGGTTCGAGAGGAACACGTGTTTGCCGTCGCCCACGGGCAGGAAGTTGTGCGCGCCGGCGCCGGTCTTGAGTTTTTGAAGCGATTTCCCGTCGCCCGCCGCCAGCACTTCGACATGGTCCTCGCCGGTGATACCGACCAGCAGATGCTTGCCGTCCGGCGTCGCCCAGATGCCGGCCGGCTGCTTGCCGGTGGTGACGAGCCAGCGCACCGTTTGCGTCGCCAGGTCGATGGCCGCGACCTGGTTGCTTTCCTGCAGCGTGATATACGCCGTCTTGCTGTCGCGCGCGAAAGCGACGTGGCTCGGGGTCTTGGGCAACGGGATGGCCTTGGACAGTGTGAGCATGTCGTTCTCGTGGCGGTAGACATCCACGCGGTCGAGGCGGTTGCCGACAGCGACGAACCACTTGCCGTCCGGGCTGAAGCCGAGCTGGTAGGGATCGGCAATGCGCGGCACGCGCTTGAGGATCTCGCCCGTGACCGGGTTCAGGTATACGAGGTCGTTGGAGTTGGTGTTGCCGACGATCAGGTAGCGGTTGTCCGGCGTCGGAATCAGATGATGCGGCCCCTTGCCGATAGGCACGCGCTTCACTTCCTGGTAGGTCGCGGTGTCGATGAGGCTGATGTCGTCGTCGTTCGAGTTGAGCACCACGGCGACTTCGGCCGCTGTTTCCGACGCGGCTCTACCTCCTCCATCCCTGGAGTCGTCAGCCCGTACCGGGGCAATGGTCAGGGCGCCCAACAGCGCGACGCAGGCGCCGGCCAGACGTAGAAGGCTATGCATGGGTTCCCGCTGGGTTGATGGAATCAATTGGCCGCATACAACGTAGTAACGATTTCACCTTAATATATCAAAGCCCGGGAGCCCCGCTGTCACCTCGTCGCCGGCGAGGCCGGGGCGCGCCATAGCCTCCGGTTTATCTGCGGTTTCATTCATCTTGATTTTACCAGCGCGCATCCCCATTCAAAAACCAGCCTGAAGCAGCCTCCACCGTGGAGGTTGTACGGAACCTGACCAAGACGGAGGTTAACATCATGAACAGACTGGTAACGCGTATGCGGGAGACGAGCCCGCTGGCCCGTTGGGGATTTTTCGGCGATGACTTCGATCGCGTCTTCGAGGGTCTTGTCCGGCCGCCGCGCTGGGTGGAAGAGGCGCAAGCTGACGACCTGGTTCCGGCCATGGACATCCGCGAGCGTGAGAACGAGTACGTCGTGCGTACCGACTTGCCCGGCGTGAAGAAGGACGACATCCAGATTACTCTGGAAAACGGCGTGCTGACGATTACCGCCGAGACCCGGAGCGAGAAGGAAGAAAAGGAAGACGGACAGGTTCTGCTCCAGGAACGCCGCTACGGCAAGTACGTTCGCAGCCTGCGGCTGGGCTCGCAGGTGGACGGCAACAAGCTCAAGGCGGGCTACA
>CAKKQL010000114.1 GCA_919902095.1 Acidiferrobacterales bacterium | reverse complement strand
GAGAATCGGGATCTTCATGTCGAAGATCTCCTGCGGTGCGCGCGGGGCCTCCGCCTGCGTAACCGATTCCGGACCGCCCGAGAGAATGATACCGCGCGGCGCGAACTTCCTTATTTCCTCGATGGACGTGTCCCACGAATACAACTCGCAGTACACGCCGGCCTCACGCACGCGCCGCGCGATCAGCTGGGCGTACTGCGCGCCAAAGTCGAGAATGAGAATTTTCTGGGAATGCGGGTCGGTCATAACGTCAGGTACAAGGGTCGAGGTGCGAGGTGCGTGATTGCAGTGGTAACGATTCGTATCTTGTACTTTGCATCTCGTACTTGGACCTTATTCACGTTGGTAGTTCGGCGCTTCCTTGACCACCATCACGTCGTGCACGTGCGATTCGCGGATACCGGCGTTGGTGATGCGCACGAACTTGGCGTCGCGCCGCAGTGCGTCGACGGAAGCGCAGCCGGTGTAGCCCATGCCAGAGCGCAGGCCGCCCATGAACTGGTGGATCACGTTCACCGCCGGACCCTTGTACGGCACGCGCCCTTCCACGCCTTCCGGCACCAGCTTGTCGGCATCCGCGCCTTCCTGGAAGTAACGGTCGCTCGAACCTTCGCCCATGGCGCCGAGCGATCCCATGCCGCGGTAGGACTTGTACGAACGGCCCTGATAAATCTCGACCTGACCGGGCGCCTCGTCGGTACCGGCCAGCAAGCTGCCGACCATCACGCAGTGCGCGCCGGCGGCGAGCGCCTTGACGATATCGCCGGAATAACGGATGCCGCCGTCGGCGATGACGCCGACGTGGCTGCCCTTGAGCGCGGCGGCGACGTTACCGACGGCCGTGAGCTGCGGCATGCCCACGCCCGCGACCATGCGCGTGGTGCAGATCGAGCCCGGGCCGATGCCAACCTTCACGGCATCGGCGCCGGCTTTTCTAAGCGCGCGCGCGGCTTCGCCGGTGGCGATATTGCCGCCGATCACCGCCATGCCCGGATAGTGCTTCTTGATCCATTTCACGCGGTCGAGCACGCCCCGCGAATGGCCGTGTGCCGTGTCCACCACGATCACGTCCACGCCGGCGTCGATCAGCAGCTCGACACGCTCCTCGGTGCCCTTGCCCACGCCCACGGCGGCGCCGATACGCAATTGCCCCCTGGCGTCTTTTACCGAACGCGGAAACTCCGTGGACTTCTGGATGTCCTTGACGGTGATCAGCCCCTTGAGGCCGAACTTCCCGTCCACCACCAGGATCTTTTCGATGCGGTGCTGATGCAGCAACCTCAGAATTTCGTCACGTGACGCGCCTTCCTTCACCGTCACGAGTTTTTCTTTCGGCGTCATGATGCGCGATACCGGCTCTTCATGGCGGGTCTCGAAGCGCAGATCGCGGTGCGTGACAATGCCCACCAGCTTGTCGCCCTGGGTGACCGGCACGCCGGAAATATGGTGCGCGCGCGTCAGCGCCAGCACCTCGCGGATGGTGGCGTCGGGCGACGTGGTGATGGGATTGCTGATGATGCCGCTTTCGTACTTCTTGACCCTGCGGACTTCCTCGGCCTGGCGCTGGGGCGTAAGGTTCTTGTGCACAATGCCGAGCCCGCCTTCCTGCGCCATGGCGATGCCCATGCGCGCCTCGGTCACCGTGTCCATGGCGGCCGAAATCAGAGGGATATTGAGGGAAATACCGCGGGTCAGGGAGGTCTTCAGCTCGACGTCCCGGGGCAGGACGGTCGAATGCCCAGGGACCAGCAGTACGTCATCGAAGGTCAGTGCATCCTGGATAATCCGCATACCGTATTATACGGAGTCACTGGCGGACGGTAAACCGGAGGGGATTTCGCGTGCGTCGGACCTTACGTTTCAGGCCCAACATCAGGAATCGCTTATAAAACGGGTTGACGCATCCGGCCTTGTGGATTAGTGTGCCACGAAAGCTAAAGCACACCCCTCGGAGGAGAACCATGAAAAAAACGCTGTTCATCACCACCCTGGCCCTCACCCTCGCGGGCTGCGCCGGCGGCCAACAGGCCGACAAGGAATACGACGACCTCGTTGCCAAGGCCAAGGCCGAAACCAAGCTCGCCGACCAGACCACCTTTACCTGGCGCGATAACGACAAGTTTCTGAAGGAAGCCGACGAGGCGATGAAGGCCGGCGACCGCGACAAGGCCATCAAATTCGCGAAGAAGGCGATCAAGCAGGCGCAGCTCGCCCAGAAACAGGCCAAGGACAACGCCAACGCCAAGCCTGTGTTCTAAAGCGGAATCCATTTCATCAGTAAAAAAGCCGGGCATGCCCGGCTTTTTTATTTTGTCCGTCCGGGCTATGTTCATGTCCATGAAACCGCCGTACCCCGACGCCGCGCCGCCAACGACCCCGTCACGCAACATCTATACCGTCTCGCGGCTCAATCGCGAGGCCAAAGCGCTGCTCGAAGGCAGTTTCCCGGCGCTCTGGGTCGAGGGCGAAATCTCCAACCTCTCCCGTCCCGCCTCGGGGCACCTGTATTTCACCCTCAAGGACGCCCAGGCCCAGGTGCGCTGCGCGCTGTTTCGCGGCAGCCGGCGGCTGTTGACGGTCGAGCCGCGTGACGGCATGCACGTGCTCGCGCGCGGGCGCGTGAGCCTGTACGAAGGCCGCGGCGACTTCCAGCTCATCCTCGAATACCTCGAAGAAGCCGGCGAAGGCGCACTGCGGCGCGCCTTCGAGGTGCTGAAACAGCGCCTGATGCAGGAAGGCCTGTTCGAGGCCGCGCGCAAAAAGCCGCTGCCACGCCTGCCACGCTGCATCGGCCTCGTCACCTCGCCCTCCGGTGCGGTGCTGCACGACATCGTGACGACGCTGCGCCGGCGCTTTCCGGCGATCGCGGTGCGGCTGTACCCGGTCCCGGTGCAAGGCGCCGGCGCGGCGGAAAAGATCGCGGCTGCGATTGCGCTCGCCGGAAAACAACCGGATTGCGACGCCCTGATCGTGGCGCGCGGCGGCGGCTCGCTCGAGGACCTGTGGGCGTTCAACGAGGAGATCGTGGCGCGCGCAATTTACGCCTGCCCGCTGCCAGTCGTCTCCGCCGTCGGTCACGAAACCGACATCACCATCGCCGACTTCGTCGCCGACGCGCGCGCGCCGACACCCACCGCCGCCGCCGAGATGCTGAGCCCGGACTGGCGCGAATGGTCCGACGCCTTCCAGCAGCACGCGGAACGCCTGCAGCGCCAGATGCGCGACCGCCTGCGGCGCGACAGCCAGCACCTCGACGGTCTCGCTGCGCGCCTGGTGCATCCGCGGCAACGCATCGAGCTCTTCCGCCAACGGCTGCACGGCCTCGTGTTGCGGCTGCGGCTGATGCAGACCGGACAGCAACGCGAAACGCACGCGCGCCTGATGAACCTGTCGGCGCGGCTGCATCGCCACTCGCCATTACCGCGTCTGCACGCGCTGGAGCAACGGCGGCAGCACCTTGCCCAGCTGCTGCACGGCGCGACCCGGCGGGCCCTCGCAGCGGCGGACGAACGGCTGCGGCATCTGGCCCAGACCCTGCACACCCTCAGCCCGCTCGCTACCCTCGATCGCGGCTATGCCATCGTGCGCCGGGCCGATGACGGCACCGTCATTCGCGACGCGAATGCAGTCCGCGCCGGCGAGCGCGTACGCGCGCAACTGGCGCACGGGCAACTCGAATGCGTCGTGGAAAAAACCCGTGAGAGCTAGCCTGTTCCTGGTCTGGCTCGGGCTTGCGCTCGGCACGCCGGCGTGCGCGCAGGAATTGCCGCAGCCAAACCCGGTGCCGGGGGGCGTCGCCCTCGTTGCGCTTCTCCCCGACACCGAGCCGGTCCCGCACGCGCGCTTCAATGGCGAGCGCGTGATGGTGATACACCATGAGAACCAGTGGCAGGCGGTGGTCGGGTTGCCGCTGGAGACCGTTCCGGGCGAACAGCGCCTGGCCGTGGGCAATGGCAGCGCGCGCCGCGAACTGGCATTCACGGTCCGGCCCAAGGAATACGAGGCCCAGCACCTCACCATTGCAAACAAGCGCCTGGTCGAGCCGAATGCCAAAGACCTCAAGCGGATTGCGCGCGAGCAGCAACTGATCCAGCAGGCGTTCCATGCCTGGACCGAGCTGCCGCAGCCGCCGCTGCATTTCGACCTGCCGGCGCGCGGGCGGCTGAGCAGCGGCTTCGGCCTGCGGCGCTTCTTCAACAACCAGCCGCGCGCGCCGCACAGCGGGCTCGACATCGCCGCGCCCGCGGGCACGGTGGTGGTCGCGCCCGCGCCCGGCATCGTGGTCAACACCGGCAATTATTTCTTCAACGGCAACACCGTGTTCCTCGACCACGGCCAGGGGCTGGTCACGATGTACAACCATCTGCACCGGATTGTCGTGAAAAACGGCGCGCGCGTGGCGCGTGGGCAGAAGATCGGCGAGATCGGCATGACCGGTCGCGTGACCGGGCCGCATTTGCACTGGAGCGTGAGTCTCAACAACGCGCGCGTGGACCCGCTGCTGTTTCTGTCGCGCGCGGCGTTGACGGCGGTGTCCGGCCCGCCCGAGGCCGGAACGGAGGCGGGACAGACCTATTGAAGCCCGGTCAGCGGGACTGCCAGAGCAATATGCCCGGGTCGCCGCCGGCGCTTGCGAGCCAACGACCGTCGGGCGAAACCGCGACGGCCAGCACCCGGTCCTGATGCCCCGCCAGTGCATGCAACACGGCGCCGCTCGCGACATCGAGGATCCACGCCTTCCTGTCGGCCGCGCCGACGACAAGCTGCCCGCCGTCCGGCGAGTAGACGAGCGCCTGCACGCTTGCCGCGACCGGCGTCAGGGTGCGCACCTGCGAGCCGGCGCCGATCTCGATCAAACGGATGACATGGTCCGCCGTGCCGGAGGCGAGCCAGCGACCATCGGGCGCGAACGCCAGCGCCTGCACTTCGGATCGTTGCGCCGAGAGCACCGACGCCTCGCGCACATTGCCCGTACTCCACAGCCGCACGGTGCGGTCCGCGCCGGCGGAGGCCAGCCAACGGTCGTCCGGCGCGAACGCCAGCGCCTGCACATCGCCGCGGTGTCCGGCGTAGGCATGCACGAGCTTGCCATCGGCCAGTGTCCATAGCTGCACGACACGATCCTTGCCGGCGGCGGCGACCCAGCGGCCGTCGGCGGATATCGCAATGGTCAGAATGGCTTTGCCCGGCCCGCGCCAGGTCGCGAGCGCGGCGCCGGACTTTGCATCCCATTGTCGCACTGTGCCGTCGTGACCCGCCGAGACCAGTGTGCGGCCGCCGGGAGCAAACGCCACGGCATTGACCGCGCCATCATGTCCGCGCACAACCTTGAGCACTGCACCGTTTGCGCTGTCCCACAGTCGAATCGTGCCATCCGCGCCGGCGGAGGCGACGCGCTTGCCGTCGGCGGAAAACGCCAGCGCCAACACCACACCGGCATGTCCGCGCAGTGTGCGGTGCAATACCGGCGCCGCGCCGGTCGCCCTGACCGGTGGATTAACGGCGGGAGCCGGTGCGGGTATCGCGGCTGAAGCACGGTCATCGGCGGCTGGTGGTGTTTCCACCGGCGGGACGTCTGCCTCGATTCGCGCCGCCGGAACCGCGCGTGGCGCGCTGTCCTTCGCCGTGATGGCTGTGCCCACCTCGCGCTCGGACCAAAAATAGACCCCGGCGGCACCGATAGCCAGCAGCAGCACGGCAACCAGCGCACGATTCGAGCGGCGCGCAGGCCGACGCGCTTTCTGCCGGCCGGCCACCGTCTTCATGGAAACGGTCG
>CAKKQL010000113.1 GCA_919902095.1 Acidiferrobacterales bacterium | reverse complement strand
TCATCAGGTCGGTGACCACGTCCACGTCGGTGGCGCGGTCCACGAACGGCCCGAGACGGTGGACCTCGATGAAACGCGGATTGACGCAGCGCTCGGCCAGCGCCATCACGCCGGCGTTGAAGCGTTCGAGGTGGCCGACCTGGAAGATGACGCCCGCGGCTTCCGCCTGCTCGACCAGCGCCCGCGACTCGTCATAGGTCGGCGCGATGGGTTTCTCCATCAGCATGTGCACCTTGCGCTCGAGGAACGGCCGGGCGACCTCGGCGTGGTACACCGTCGGCACCACGACGCTGACCGCGTCCACCTTGCCGAGCAGCTCGCGCGGATCGGCGTAGGCGGCGCAGCCGTACTGGTCCGCCACCGTCTTCGCGGCACTGGCATTCACGTCGGCTACACCGACGAGTTCGACGTCCGGCATGGCGGCGTAAATCTTGGCATGGAAGCGGCCGAGGTAACCGACGCCGAGCACGCCGACACGCAACTGGCGGTTCGCCGTCTTGGTATTTTCGGAAGCAGTCGTCATCGGAAACGAATCGGTGTGGGGCGCGACATCGTCGGGTTGTCGAAAAGCGGCGGGATTATACTCGAAACGTCCGGGTTATTGACCGCCGCGCGACGCGCGCCAGGTTCCGGAGTCCACGAACACCCGGAAGAGCACTGCATCCACCTTGCCCGCCTCGGCCTCGGCCGCGAGGATGTCCAGAGCCTGCTCCGCGGGCAGGCTGCGCTTGTATGGGCGATCGGCAGCCGTGAGTGCGTCGTAGATGTCGGAGATGGTCATGATGCGCGACGGCACCGGGATCGCCGCGCCCGCGAGATGCCGCGGATAGCCCGTGCCGTCGAGCTTCTCGTGGTGCGCGTAGGCGATGTCGGGAAGGCCGGCGAGATCCCGGGGCCAGGGAATGAGACGCAGGAAGGCGTAGGTGTGCGAGACGTGCGACTCGATCTCGACGCGTTCTTCGGCATTGAGGCTGCCCAAGGGCAGCGACAGGTCGGCGAACTCGAAATCGTCCAGCAGCGGCGTCTCCTCGCCCGCCTCGCCCGGAAAGGTGAACCCGACAACCGCGTCGAGCGCCTGCGACACGCGCTGGTGTCGCGCCGTCGGCTCGACGGCGTGCAGCACGGTATCGAAATGCCGTTTAAGTCGCGCCAGATCGTCGGCCAGCCGGTCCTCGATCTCCCGCCGGCGCAGCGCGCGCTCCGCTTCCGTCAGCCGCGCCTCATGCAGCGCGAGCCGCTCGCGCAAGGCGCGACTCTCGATCGCGGCACGCGCGTAGCGGAAACGGCCCTTCACGATCTCGAGCCGGTGTGGATGCAACTTCTTCGCCTTGGTGAGCACGTTCTCGCGCACGCCGACCTTGCCGAAGTCGTGCAGCAACGCGGCGTATCTCAGCTCGCGCAATTGTTCCCGGGTAAACGTCACGTCGCGCAGATCGGGAGTGTCGGCACGATCCACGGCCAGCGCGAGCCGCTCGGTGAAGTCGGCCACCCGGAACGAATGCCCCGCCGTGGCCGGATCGCGCGCCTCGATCGCCTGCACCGAAGCGCGGATGAACCCTTCGAACAGTCGCTCGATATCGGCGTAGAGCAGGCTGTTCTCGAGCGCGATGCCCGCGGGACCGGCGAGCGCCCGGGCAATGGCCACGTCGCCGTCATCGAACGGTCGGACGTGTTGCCGGTAATCCTCCGGCGTCCGTAGCAAACGGTCGGCGCGGTCCTTGCGGTTGACCAACTGCAACACACCGACGGTCTCGCCGGCCTTATTCGTGAGCGCGAGTGTGAGCAACGATTTTGTCTGGTATCCGGTTTCGCGGTCGAAGGCGGCGTTGAACGTGTACGGCGCATCGGCCGGGACGGCATGGGCATCCGCCACCAGCAACGGCTTGCCGGTGCGCGCGACGTGGCCGGCGATGCTATCCTCACCGACAGACGTCTTCTCCACCGTCGGTGTCGCGGCCATCGAGGCGTTTTGCCACAGGCGAAAGTAGATGGCACCGTCCTTGTCACGTGTGTAGATAGAGGCGCCGTCCGCGCCGGTGCTTAGGCGCGCGTGCGTCAGGATAAGCCCGAGCAGCGTATCCAGATCGCGCTCGGCCGCAAGCGCCTGGCCGATCTCGAGCGTGCGGCTCATGTGCACCACCGCCTGCGCGCGCGTCACCGCGGCGGCGATGATGGCGTACGCGTGCGCCGGGCTGCAGGCGGGATCGAGCGCGCCGGCGACACGCGGGTCATCGAGCAACGCGCGCGCGATCTGCTTTTCCCCCGCCCACAACACTACGCACAGGCTTCGGTCGGTCGTGGCGGCCAGTGCCGCGCCGGCCTCGTCGGGCGTGAGCACCAGCACTGCCGGTTCGGACGTTCGTTCGAGGCCACGGTATTCGCCGATGTCCCAACCGGAAGCGGGTGCGTAGGGTGCCACCAGTCGCGCGCGCAATGCGGCGGCTGGTGATACGAAAATATGTGCACTGATGGGCATTATTCGAGTAAACGCCGCAACCCGTATATCGGGTTATATAGGCTAGACTAGCCCGCCATGGCCGAGGCCGACAACCCGCTGCGCGCTGTCCTCATTACCGGCTGTTCCTCGGGCATCGGTCTGTGCCTCGCCCACGGCCTGCGGGCGCGCGGCTGGCGCGTGTTCGCCACCGCGCGCAAACCGGCGGACGTAACGATGCTTGTCACCGAAGGCTTTGAAAGCCTGCCGCTGGACGTGGATAGTTCGGATTCGATCGCCGTCGCCGTGGACGAAGTGCTGCAGCGCACCGGCGGCCGGCTGGACGCGCTCATCAACAACGCCGGCTTCGGACTGCCCGGCGCGATCGAGGATTTATCGCGCGCGAGCCTACGCGTACAGTTCGAGACCAGCGCCCAGTGCCCGAGGCGAATGCTCTTTCGGCAATGGGCGCAGGTAGCCGCAATGAGCAACGTTACTTTGGGCGCAATGCCGCCGTCTCCGAAAGAGCTGCGCCACGGGATCCGGCGGCTACGTCCTCGGCGGCCAGGAACTCATTCGCCGCCTGATGCCGGTGTTCCGCGCCCAGGGCAAAGGCCGGATCGTGCAGATGAGCTCAATGCTGGGGTATGTCGCGCTCGCTTACCGCGGCGCCTACTGCGCGAGCAAATACGCGATTGAAGGATTAACCGACGCACTGCGGCTCGAATTACGCGGCACGAACATCCACGTAGCGATCGTCGAACCGGGGCCGATCAAGGCCAAGTTTCGTGACAACGCCTACGCTGCATTTAAGGCCTATGTCGATTCCGCACACAGCGCGCACCGCGAACAATACGAAACGATGATTGCACGGCTGGAAGGACAACGCGGCCCGTTACCCTTCACGCTGCCGCCCGAGGCGGTACTGAAGCGCGTGGTGCATGCGCTAGAATCGAAACATCCGCACCGGCGCTACCAGGTTGACGGTGCCGGCGTATCTGACGGCGTGGCTGCAACGGCTGCTGCCGACGCCATGGCTCGACTGGCTGCTCCATCGCATCGGCGGCGATGGACGCCGCTAACCCCCCGCCCGCATCGGCGCTACCAAGTCACCGTCCCGGCCTACGCCTCCGCCGCCCTCAAACGGCTGCTTCCTCCCCCTCTACTCGATTGGGTGCTGGACTGGGTCGGCGGGCGCGGGAAACGATAAGTCATTCATTCTTCGTCCTTTTCTGTGCCCCTGCCGCCGGCAATGCACACTGTAACAATCTGGCACGCATCACAAATAGGCATAAACATAGGGAACTCAAACCCGATGCAACCGGGGCCGGATGCCTATCGGACGGGCATAAAACGGCCGCAGCCTTGCGCCCGCCCAATGATCTTCTATAGTTGTTCTAATTGATCTAGATCAATTTTCCGGGGGACGAAATTAAGGTTCCTTATTTAACTAAATCCTCATTTAGGTAAATTTAGGTAAGGACGCGCTAAGGACAGCGCCTAGCCAGGAGGCATCACAATGATTGTCAGCGGCATGGTTGGCCCACCGCCGGGCGGGGTTGCGGGCCGGTTATTCCGGCCCAGTGTCGGCGCGAATTTTCTGTCCTCCATGTGCTCAAAAGCGGGGGGGGGGGGGGGGGGG
>CAKKQL010000112.1 GCA_919902095.1 Acidiferrobacterales bacterium | reverse complement strand
GTCACGCCGGGGGTCGCGGGTTCGAGTCCCGTCCGCTCCGCCATGTATCGAAGACCAGGGTGAGGCCATCGCGGCCTCGCCCTTTTGTTTTTTAATTACAGAAAAAATTTCACAGGATTTACAGGATTACGCAGGATTAACAGGATTAAAAACACAAAAGCTTTACGCCTTAATCCTGTGAATTCTTTTAGTTTTCATTTAAAGTAGCCGGCGATGCTCGCCGCCATCCACGAGAAGGTCAAAGGTATTTTCGCCACCATCATTCTGCTGATGGTTGGCGTTCCATTCATCCTCTGGGGCATCAACTCCTATTTCGAGAGCGGCCCGACCCTGAGCGTGGCCAAGGTGGACGGCGCGGCCATCAGCCAGCGCGCCTACCGCGACGCGCTCGAGCAGTTCCGCGGCCGTCTGGACCCGAAGGTCGCCGAGAGCGCCACCTTCAAGCAGATGGTGCTCGACGGCCTCATCGAACAGACGCTGCTGGTGCGCGACGCCGGGGACAGCGGCTATCGCGTGGGCGACCAGCGCCTCGGCCAGGTCATCCGCGGGCTGCCGTATTTCCAGCGCAACGGCAGTTTCGACCCGCAGCTTTACGAATCGCTGCTGCGCCGCGAGGGCATCGGCGTGCAGGAATTCGAGGAGCGTCTGCGCAGCGAGTTCGTCACCGGCCAGATACAGGGCGGGCTGGCCGGCAGCGGTTTTGTCACCGACGCCGAGGTGCAGGCACTGGCGCGGCTGCTGCGCCAGGAGCGCGAGCTGGTCTATACCGTGATCCGCACCGAGCCGCTGGCCGCGCGCGCGAGCGTCACGCCGGCCGAAATCGAACAGCATTACGCGGCCCACGGCGACCAGTTCCTGTCGCCCGAGCAGGTACGCGTCGAATACCTGCGTCTCGCGGTCGATGAACTGGCCACGCAGATCAGTCCGAGTGAGGATGAACTGCGCAAGGCCTACGCCGACGAAGCCAGCCCGGGCGCGAGCGAGAAGCGCCGCGCCAGCCATATCCTGCTGGCCTTGCCGGAAAACGCGCCGGCCGATGCCGTCCAGGGCGCGCTGACGAAGGCGCGCGATATTGAAAAGCAGGCCCGCGCCGGCAAGGATTTTGCGGCGCTGGCAAGGAAATATTCCACGGACACGAGCACGGCGCCGAAGGGCGGCGATCTGGGCGAGGTCAAGCCCGGGGTGTTACCGCAGGAGCTTGACGATGCATTGCGCGCGCTCAAACCCGGGCAGGTGAGTGCGCCGGTGCGCACGGCCTACGGCTACCACCTGCTCAAGCTCAACGCGCAGTCGTCGGCGCCGCGCAAGTCGTTCGCCGAGCGCCGCGCCGAGCTCGTGAAGCTCGTGCGCACGCGCAAGGCCGAGGAGCGCTTCTTCGACCTGACGGAGAAATTCCAAACTGCGGCCTACGAGCACCCCGACAGTCTCGCCACCGCCGCGGCGGTTCTGGGCGTCGAGCCGCAGAAGAGCGGCTGGTTCACGCGCGCCGGCGGCGACGGCATCGCCGCCTCGCCGAAGGCGGTCGAGGCGGCGTTCAGCGCCGAGGTGCTGACCCAGCGACGCAACAGCGATCCCGTCGAGATCAGGCCCGGCACGCTCGTCGCCGTGCGCCTGCTCGAACACCGTCCGGCGCAGCGGCGGCCGCTCGCCGAGGTACGCGCCCAGATCGAGCGGCAGCTCAGGCAACAGAAGGCGGAAGCCGAGGCGCGCTCGCAGGCCGATGAGTTGCTGCAGCAACTGCGAAGCGGTGTGCCGCTGTCGGCGGCGGCATCGAAGCGCGGTCTGAGCGTTCAGCCGGCGAAGACCGTCACGCGTGAAAAGGCCGCCGGTGCAGATCCGCGCATCGTCGAGGTCGCCTTCCGCCTGTCGCGGCCGGGCGCGGGCAAGCCGGTCTACGACAGCGTCGTGCTCGGCAGTCAGGGTGTGGCGGTGGTGGCGCTGACGCGCGTGGCGGACGCGGACTCAGGCAAGGCGGACGCGGCCACCGTGGAGAAGGCGCGGCGCCTGCTAGCGCAGCACCGCGGGGCCGATTACTACGCCATGTACCGCGGCGGTCTGCGGCAGAAGGCCGATCTCAAGGTGTTCGCGGACCGGCTCTGAGGCCGGCGCGGGTATCAACTCAGCAGCTTGGTGTAGTTCAGGCCGATGGCCACGGTGTTGAAGCCACCGTCCACGAACATAATCTCGCCGGTGATGCCGGAGGCGAGGTCGGAGCACAGGAACGCCGCCGCGTTGCCCACCTCGTCGGTGGTCACGCCGCGTCCCAGCGGCGCCATCTTGTCGTTGTAATCCAGCAGCTTCTTGAAGTCGGTGATGCCGGCCGCCGCCAGCGTGCGGATGGGGCCGGCAGAGACGGCGTTCACGCGGATGTTTTCGGGGCCGAGTGCCTGGGCCAGGTAACGCACGTTGGCCTCCAAGCTCGCCTTGGCCAGTCCCATGATGTTGTAGTTGGGGATGGCGCGTTCGGCGCCGATATAGGACAGCGTCAGCAGCGCGCCGTTGCGGCCCTGCATCATGGCGCGCCCGGCTTTGGCCAGCGCGGTGAAGCTGTAGGAGCTGATCTCGTGGGCAACGCGGAAACCGTCGCGCGTGGTGATGTCGACGAAGTTGCCGGACAGCTGCTCGCGCGGGGCGAAGGCCACCGAGTGGATGATGATGTCGAGACCGTCCCAGTAGTCGTCCAGATGCGAGAATACCGCCTCGATCTGCTCGTCGGAGCCGACATCGCAGGGCAGGAGGATGTCGGATTTGGTCTGGGCCGCGAGTTTTTCCACCCGCTCCTTGAGTTTGTCGCTCTGGTAGGTATAGGCGATCTCGGCGCCTTCCCGGTGCAAGGCCTTGGCAATGCCCCAGGCGATGGAGCGATCACCGGCAACGCCGACGACCAGCGCCCGTTTTCCCGCCAGGAATCCCATGATGTGTCTCCGCATTTCGGTCGGTGATGGCCAGCGTGTGCGCCGGACGCGCCCGATCCCGCGCGTCGGCATTGTGTGCGTACAGTAGCGAAAATTGCCGCGGCGCGAAAGGGGGACGGTGGTGGTGAGTCTGGTATAGTGTTGGCAGTCAAATCCAGTCATCGATACTGACACCTGTGGCGCTGTGGTGGGTGTGATTGGCCAACGTGATGATCCCGTCGTGAACAGTCGCGCAGCGACCCGGTGGTTTCTTGCCACGGCGTTGACCGTGGTATCCGCCGCCAGTTCCGCCGCCTGGAACAATCCCTATCCGGCCGCGGACGCGACCCAGAATATTCTCTATTCTGCCTTCCGCGAGCGCCCCAAGCACCTCGATCCGGCGCGCGCCTACAGCTCGAACGAATACGAGTTCATCGCCCAGATTTACGAGCCGCCGTTCCAGTACCACTACCTGCAACGCCCCTACACGCTCGTGCCGCTGACCGCGGACGCGGTGCCGGAGCCGGTCTATCTCGACCGGCAGGGCAATCGCCTGCCGCGCCAGACGCCGCCCGAGCGCATTGCCTTCAGTGTGTATGAAATCCGTATCCGCCCGGGCATTCACTACCAGCCGCATCCGGCGTTCGCCCGCAACGCCAGGAGCGAATACCTTTACCACGCACTGACCGAACGCGACCTCGCACGCGCTTACGCCGTCGCCGATTTCCCGCAGACCGGCACGCGCGAGCTGACCGCCGCCGACTACGTTTACCAGATAAAACGCCTGGCGCATCCGAAGCTGCACTCGCCGATTCTGAGCGTGATGAACGACTACATCGTCGGCCTGCGCGACTACACGAAGATGCTCAAGCAGGCATACGACGTTCTCGCCCAGGGGCGTGACGAGGACGTCTATCTTGACCTCGCAAAGTATCCACTGGCGGGCGTGGAGGAGGTGGACCGGTATACCTACCGCGTGAAAATTCACGGCAAGTACCCGCAGTTTCTCTACTGGATGGCAATGCCGTTCTTCGCGCCGTTGCCGCCCGAAGCCGACCGCTTCTTCAGCCAGCCGGGTATGACGGCCAGGAATCTGACGCTCGACTGGTATCCGGTTGGTACCGGCGCCTACATGCTGGCGGAAAACAACCCCAACCGGCGCATGGTGCTCGAACGCAACCCGAACTATCACGCGGAGCTTTATCCAGACGCGGGCGAGGCGGAGGACGCGCCGAAGGGCCTGTTCGCCGACGCCGGCAAACCGCTGCCGTTCATCGACAAGGTGGTGTTCAGCCTCGAGAAGGAGAGCATCCCCTACTGGAACAAGTTTCTGCAAGGCTACTACGACCGCTCCGGCGTGCTGGCGGAATCCTTCGACCAGGCGATTCGCTTCACCGGCAGCGGCGATACCGACGTCAGCGACGCCATGAAGGAGAAGGGCATCCGCCTGCTGGCGAGCGTCGCCGCCTCGACTTATTACATGGGCTTCAACATGCTCGATCCGGTGGTCGGCGGCAATTCCGAGCGTGCACGCAAGCTGCGCCAGGCGGTTTCCATCGCCGTCGACTACGAGGAGCAGATTTCGATTTTCCGCAACGGCCGCGGCATCGCCGCGCAGGGCCCGCTGCCGCCCGGCATCTTCGGCTACGAAGCCGGCTGCGCCGGCATCAATCCGTATGTGTACGACTGCGTGGACGGGCAACCGCGGCGCAAGCCGATTGAAACAGCACAAAAGCTGCTGGCCGAGGCCGGCTACCCGGGCGGCCAGGACACCGTGAGTGGCAAGCCGCTGCTGCTCTATTTCGACACGCCCGCCGTCGGCCCCGAGGAAAAGGCGCGGCTCGACTGGTTGCGCAAGCAGCTCGCCAAGCTCAACGTCCAGCTCGTCGTGCGCGCCACCGACTACAACACCTTCCAGAAGAAGATGCGCATCGGCGAGGCGCAGTTGTTCGAGTGGGGCTGGAATGCCGATTATCCCGATCCGGAGAATTTCCTGTTCCTGTTCTACGGCCCGAACAAGCGCGTCGGGCACGACGGCGAGAACACCGCCAACTACGACAACCCCGAATTCAACCGCCTGTTCGAGCGCATGAAGAACATGGAAAACACCCCCGAGCGCCTGCGGCTCATTCGCCAGATGCTGGCCCTCGCGCGCCACGACGCGCCCTGGCTGTGGGGTGTGCATCCCAAGCAGTTCCTGCTGGAGCATGCCTGGGTCGCCAACGCCAAGCCGAACCACATGGCCAACAACACCCTGAAGTACCTGCGCCTCGATCCGGCCCGGCGCGCGCAGGCCCGCGAGGCCTGGAACCGGCCGGTGGTCTGGCCGCTGGCCGCGGTGCTGGGGTTGCTCGTGGCCGGCGCGGTGCCGGCGTTTCTGATGTGGCGCCGGCGGGAAAGGGGCGACCGCGTATGATGGCCTATGTCATCCGCCGGCTGCTTTACGCCATCCCGATTCTGGTCGGCGTGAACCTGATTACGTTTGTGCTGTTCTTCTTCGTCAACAGTCCAGACGACATGGCGCGCATCCATCTCGGCGTCAAGCGCGTCACGCCCGAGGCCATCGTCAAATGGAAGGCCGACCGCGGCTACGACAAGCCGCTGCTGTACAACCCCGAGGCCGCCGGCGCCGCCAAGGCGACCGATACCGTCTTCTACCGCCATTCGGTGCGGCTGTTCGTCCTCGACTTCGGCCGCTCCGACGAGGGCCGCGACATCGGTTACGACATCCGCAACCGCATGTGGCCGAGCCTCGCCATCGCGCTGCCGACCTTTCTGGTCGGGATACTGGTGTACGTGACGTTCGCGCTGCTGCTGGTGTTTTTCCGCGGCACCTATCTCGACACCGGCGGCGTGGTGCTGTGCGTCATTCTCATGTCCATCTCGGCGCTGTTCTATGTCATTGGCGGACAGTACCTCATCAGCAAACTGCTGCACCTGGTGCCGATCTCGGGCTATGACGACAGCGGGCCGCACGCCCTCAAGTTCCTGGCGCTGCCGGTGGTTGTGGGCGTGGTCGGCGCCATCGGCGCCAACACGCGTCTCTACCGCGCCTTCTTCCTCGAGGAAATCGGCAAGGATTATGTCCGCACCGCGCGCGCCAAGGGCCTGTCGGAGGTGCGGGTGCTGTTCCGGCACGTGCTGCAGAACGCCATGATTCCCATCCTGACCGGCGTGGTCGTGGTCATTCCGCTGCTCTTCATCGGCAGCCTCATCATGGAATCGTTCTTCGGCATTCCCGGCCTCGGCAGCTACACCATCGACGCGATCCATTCGCAGGACTTCGCCATCGTGCGCGCGATGGTGTTTCTCGGCTCGCTGCTATACATCCTCGGCCTGATTCTCACGGACCTCAGCTACACGCTGGTGGACCCGCGGGTAAGATTGGAATGAAAAAGAAAATGGACAGGATTTACAGGATTAAAGACAAAAATATCCACGGTGGGCGTTCAGTTTTCATTTTAAATCCTGTTAATCCTGTGAATCCTGTCCATTCAGGTTTTGTCTTATGCCGTTTCAGTTAGTTTTTCTCTGGACCGATATTCTGATTTACGTGCTGCTCGCGGTCGTGATCGGCTTCGGCCTTTACGCCGCGCGCCACGAGCACCTGCGCGCGCCCTGGCGCCAGGTGGCGCGCCGGCCTTTGGCCATGGCCGCGGCCGTGGCGCTGCTGGTCTACGTCGTCGTCGGATTGCTCGATTCGATCCACTTCCACGAGCGTCTGCCGGCGCAGGCGCAGTATTCCGCCGAGGTCAAAAGTCTGCTCGATAAGGCTTTGGCACCGCTGCGCGTGCGGGTGGAGACAACCTATTCCGAGCCGTTCGCAATCCATGCCTATGCCAAGGAAACCGTCGAGCATCCCGACGGCCGGCGTACGCGCGAGTATCCGCGCCTGAAGTATGCCGGTGCCCACCTCGCCGATCCCGCGGACCATGCGGCGGACGTACTCCGGAAAGCGGCCGTCGCCGGTGTCGCCGGTCTGCTGGTCTGGGGGCTGCTGGTTGCCGTTTTTCTCCTGGGGTGGCGTGGCCCGCGAGAGCCGTTCAGCCAGGCGCTGCGACGGCTGGCGCGCGGTGAATCGAAGGTGCCCTGGCGCACGGTTTTTGTTACCGCTGGCGTCTTGATTCTGGTTGCGAGCAACATCGGTTATCTCTCGCTTTATTATCACGTGCTCGGTACCGATCAGGTAGGGCAGGACGTGTTGCTCAAGTCGCTCAAGAGCATCCGCACCGGCCTCGTCATCGGCACACTGACGACGCTGGTGATGCTGCCGTTCGCCGTGCTCTTCGGGCTCATGGCTGGTTACTTCCGCGGCTGGGTGGATGACGTCATCCAGTACACGTACACCACCCTGAGTTCCATCCCCGGCGTGCTGCTCATCGCGGCGGCGATCCTGAGCCTGCAGGTGTACATGGCGAACCACCCGGAAAACTTCGACAACGTGGTGGCGCGCGCCGACACGCGCCTGCTGTTCCTGTGCGTCATTCTCGGCGTGACCAGCTGGACCAGCCTGTGCCGGTTGTTGCGCGGCGAGGCACTCAAGTTGCGTGAGGCCGACTACGTTCAGGCGGCGCAGGCTCTCGGCGCCAGCCAGGCTTCGATTCTCGCGCGCCACCTGTTCCCCAATGTCATGCACATCGTGCTCATTACCGTGGTGCTCGATTTCAGCGGGCTGGTGCTGGCCGAGGCGGTGCTGTCGTATGTCGGCGTCGGCGTGGACCCGAGCATGGATTCCTGGGGCAACATGATCAACAGCGCGCGCCTGGAGATGGCGCGCGAGCCGATGGTGTGGTGGAGCCTGGCATCGGCGTTCGTGCTCATGTTCGGCTTGGTGCTGGCGGCGAATCTTTTCGCCGACGCGGTGCGCGATGCGTTTGACCCACGGCTGCGCCGTTGAATGCGGAATGCGGAACAGAATATGAATGACGCGCTACTGAGGGTCGAAGGGCTGAAGGCGTATTTCGACACGCCCGAGGGCACGGTGCGGGCCGTGGACGGTATCGGCTTCGAAATCCGGCGCGGCGAAACCGTGGCGCTGCTCGGCGAATCCGGCTGCGGCAAGTCGGTGTCGGCGCTGTCGCTGCTCAAGCTGCTGCCGGCACCGGCCGGGCGTATTGCGGATGGCCGCGCGCTGCTGGACGGACGCGATATCCTGACGTTTCCCGAGCGCGACATGCGCGCCGTCCGTGGCAAGCGCATCGCCATGATCTTCCAGGAGCCGCAGACGTCGCTCAATCCGGTGTTCACGGTCGGCGCGCAGATTCACGAAGCGCTGCCGGAGGGCGCGCGGCTTGCGCACGCAGCGGCGCGCAAGCACGTGCTCGAACTACTGACCGCCGTCGGCATCGCCGATCCGGAAAGCCGTTACGATGCCTATCCGCACCAGCTTTCCGGCGGCATGAAGCAGCGCGTCATGATCGCCATGGCGCTCGCGGCCGAGCCCGACATCCTCATCGCCGACGAGCCGACCACGGCGCTGGATGTCACCATCCAGGCGCAGATTCTGGACCTGCTGAAGGACCTGCAGAAAAAAACCGGTATGGCGATTCTGCTCATCACCCACGACCTCGGCGTCGTCGCCGGCATGGCCGACCGCATCGCCGTGATGTACGCCGGTGAAATCGTCGAATGGGCGCCGCGCGCGGCGTTCTTTGCCCAGCCACGGCACCCGTACTCGCAAAAACTGTTTCGCTCGCTGCCGTCGCGCCTCAAACGCGGCACGGCGCTCGATGTGATTCAGGGCTCGGTGCCGGCGCTGACGCAGGAATTCCACGCCTGCCGCTTCGCCGACCGCTGCGACGCCGCCTGGTCGCTATGCCGCAGGCAGGCGCCGCGCTGGCTGGAAAAGGCGGGAGCGGGGGTGCGCTGCCATTTGTACGATCTGAAGGTCAAGGTTCCGCGATCAAAGGCAAAATCCCCGCCGGCGGTTTCCACGACTCCCAGCGCCGCCGTAGCGGGACCGGTGCTGCTGCAAGTCGATGACCTCAAGGTGCATTTTCCGATTCACAAGGGCGTGCTCCGGCGTGTGGTCGGGCAGGTCAAGGCCGTGGATGGCGTTTCGCTTGCGATCCGGCAGGGGCGGACGCTGGCGCTGGTAGGCGAGTCTGGCTGCGGCAAGACCACCGTGGGCAAGGGTATCCTGCAACTTCTCCGGCCCACGGCCGGGCGCGTTCTGTTCGACGGTCGCGAGCTGACTGCCCTGAGCATGTCGGCGCTGCGGCCGCTACGCCGGCAGTTTCAGGTGATTTTCCAGGACCCCTACGGCTCGCTCGACCCGCGCATGTTGGTGGGCGAGATCATCGAGGAGGGCATGCGCGCGCAGGGCCTGGGCGATAACCGCGCGCAGCGCCAGGCGCGGGTGGCGGAGTTGCTTGAGCACGTGGGGTTGCCGCGTGAGGCGGTGCGGCGCTACCCGCACGAATTTTCCGGCGGCCAGCGTGCCCGCATCAGCATCGCGCGGGCGCTTGCCGTTGAGCCGCGGCTCATCGTCTGCGACGAGCCAACGAGCGCGCTCGATGTGTCGGTGCAGGCGCAGATTCTGAATTTGCTCAAACGGCTGCAGGACGAGTTGGGTCTGAGCTATCTCTTCATCACCCACAACCTGTCGGTCGTGGAGTATCTGGCGCACGAGATTGCGGTGATGTACCTCGGGCGCATCGTCGAGCGTGGGCGGGTGGAGGAGGTGTTGGATCGTCCGCGCCACCCCTACACGCAGGCACTGCTCTCGGCCGTGCCGACACTGGAAGGCGACGCCACGCGCCGGATCATACGGTTATCGGGGGATATTCCGTCGCCGTCCAATCCGCCGGCGGGCTGTCACTTCCATCCGCGCTGTCCGCAGGCGCTGCCAGAGTGTCGCGTGCGCTACCCGGAAACATCGTCGGTCAGCAAAACGCACGAGGTGCGCTGCCACCTGTGGCCAACGGCGAAGCAGAAGCAGGGAAAATCCGGACACGCCGCCAAAGCTGCGCGGAAGCGGTCTAGCCTTCGGCCGCGGAATCCGCGGTCTTGAGTTTGACGGCCGAGCTGGTGGCCGGCCACACCTTGAGGCGCTGGCCGAGTTTGAGCACGTCGCCGGGGTGCATCAGGTTCCAGTCGGCGAGCTGGCGCACCAGCACCTTGTACTTGCGCGAGATGCTGTAGAGGGTCTCGCCCGAGCGCACCTTGTGGATGATCGGCTGCGCGCCGCGGTTGGCGGGCGCCCTGGCCGATGCCACGGTGACAGCTTTCGTTTTTGTCTGCGACGCGATTACCGGCGAGATCGGGCGCTCGGACATCGGGATCAGGAGGTCCTGGCCCACGCGCAGCGGGTTCTTCGCGATCTGGTTGGCGGACTTGACAGAATCCGGCGTGACGCCGTAGCGCTTGGCGATCTGGCTCACGGTCTCGCCGCGCGCGACCAGATGGCGGCGGTACTGCACGCGCTCGTCTTCGGGCAGGTTGTTGAGTGCTTCTTCGAGCAGTTCCTTCTTGGCCACCGGCACGAACAGGTAGTGCGGGCCTTCCGGGTCGGTGGCCCAGCGGTTGTGGCCGGGATTGATCTTGTGCAGGTCGTCGACCGGCAGCTCGGCGAGCTTGGCGGCGACGCCGAGATCGATCTGCGACTTGGTCTCGACGCGCGCGAAATATGGCTTGTCGGGGATGCTGGCGAGCTGAATGCCGTACTTCTCCGGTTCGGCGACGATGTTCACGAATGCCAGCAGGCGCGGGACGTAATTTTTGGTTTCGGGCTTGAGCTTGAGATGCTCATAGCTTGTCGGCAGGCCGCGGCGGCGGTTGTATTCCATCATGCGCGAGACCTTGCCCTCGCCGGCGTTGTAGGCCGCGAGCGCCAGATGCCAGTCGCCGTCGAAGTCGTTGCGCAGCTTCTCGAGGTAATCGAGCGCCGCCTGGGTTGCGGCCTCGACGTCGCGCCGGCCGTCGTACCACCAGTTCGCCTTGAGTCCGTAGTGCTTGCCGGTGGACGGCATGAACTGCCACAGCCCCGCGGCCTTGGCGCGCGAATACGCATAGGGCTTGTAGGCGCTCTCGATTGCCGGCAGCAGCGCGATCTCCATCGGCATGCCGCGGCGTTCGACTTCTTCCACGATGTAATGGAGATAGAGGCCCGCGCGCTCCAGCATGCGTTCCATGAACTCGGGATTGTTCACGAACCACTGTTCGTGCTTGGCGACGAGCGCGCCGTCGAGCTTCTGCATCTTGAAGCCGGCACGGATGCGCGCCCAGAGATCGGCGTGGTGTTCGAGGTGCAGCGGCCGGCCGTCGGCGCCGCGGATCACGACTTTGGCTTTGGCGGATTTTTCCCCGGCGACCACCGGTTCGGCCGCCTGGTCGTTGTCCGTGGACGCCGTGGTGGCGCAGCCGGCGACAAGCAGGACCGCCAGCAACAGGCTGTATCCGGGAGAGGGGAGTACGCGCCGCGGGACAGGGGCGCGCGGGGAATCGGTCAGGACCGGCTTCTTACTTCTTGTTTGATCCATGTGATGCAATAGTAGATGTAAGTCCGCGTCCCGTCAACAGAAATCACCCGTTGAAGCCGTCCTTCCAGCGCCGCAGCAGGGCGAAAGTTTCGGCGTCGGAAACCGGCTCGCGCCCGGCCCAGGCGGCCACGGCCCGGCGCACGCGCGGCTCGGCGACGCGCAGGAAAGGATTGATGCGTCGCTCGCGCCCGATGATCGAGGGCAGGGTGGGTTCGTTGCGCACACGCAATTCGCGCACGCGCTCCTGATGCCGACGGGTGTCGGCATTGTCCGGCTCCACCGCGAGCGCGAAGCGCAGGTTGGCGACCGTGTACTCGTGTCCGCAGTACACCGCCGTGTCCGGCGGCAGCGCGGCGAGGCGCGAAAGCGAATCATGCAGCTGCTCGGCCGTGCCTTCGAACAGCCGCCCGCAGCCGGCCGAGAACAGGGTGTCGCCGCAGAAGAGCAGGTTCGCGCCGTAATAGGCGATGTGCCCGGCGGTGTGGCCGGGGACATCGAGCACGCCGAACTCCAGTCCGAGCGCATCGAGGCGCACGCGCTCGCCGCCCCGGACGCGGTGGGTCAGCGCCGGGATGCGCTCCTGCGCCGGCCCGTAGACCGGCATGTGGTAGCGCGCGAGCAGCTCGGCGACGCCGCCCACGTGATCGCCGTGATGATGGGTGCAGAGGATGGCAACCGGGGCGAGGTGTTGTGTTGCCAGCGCGGCGAGCACCGGCGCGGCATCGCCCGGGTCGACGATGGCAACCCGGTCGGCGGATTGGCCGCGGATCAGCCAGATGTAGTTGTCCTCGAAGGCACGGACGTGTAAAACAGGGCTCATGCAGCCAAGTTTGGGAGGCCGCCGGGCTCACGTCAATGCATCACAGCCATCCCGCTAAAGCGCTGCGCGAGCGCCTGTCCCGCTGGTTCGATTCGCCCTTGGGGCGCTCGCTGCAGGCGTTCGAATCCCACCGTCTGCGTGAGGTCATGCCGCATCTCTATGGCACCGTCGCGCTCCAGCTCGGCCGCGTCGGCCAGCTCGACATGCTCGATGCCTGCGTGGCGCCGACGCGCGTGCTGCTCGATCTCGTCTCCGGCCCCAATGGTCTGTCCGTGGTGCACGGCCGGCCGGAAGAAATTCCCTTCGACACCAAAAGCGCGGACGTCGTGCTCCTGCCGCACACGCTCGACTTCTGCGACGATCCGCACCAGGTGCTGCGCGAAGTGAGTCGCGTGCTGCGGCCGGAAGGGCACGTGGTGGTGCTCGGCTTCAATCCCGTGAGTCCGTGGGGGTTCCGGCGCCTGCTGGCGCGGCGCCCGCGGCCGGCGCCGTGGTGCGGAAGCTTCTTCCGCCTTGCGCGCGTCAAGGACTGGCTGTCGCTGCTCGACTTCGAGACCACCCACGGCCAGATGCTGTACTACCGGCCGCCGCTCATGAATGAAAGCGCGATGGAACGGCTGCACTTTCTCGACAAGATGGGCGACCGCTGGTGGCCGATGATGGCGGCGGTATATATGGTGGTGGCGAAGAAGCGCGTGCTCGGCGTTACGCCGATGCCGCTGATGTGGAAGGATAAGAAGATGGCGGGCCGCGCCACCGCCGAACCCGCTACGCGCGGCATGGTGCTTCCGTTCCAGCGTCGGGCCAGGAAACTTGGATAAAATCGTCATCTACACCGACGGCGCTTGCCGCGGCAATCCGGGTCCCGGCGGCTGGGGCGCCATCCTGCAATACGGCGATCACGAGAAGGAACTTTACGGCGCCGAAAAGGAAACGACCAACAACCGCATGGAGCTGATGGCCGCCATCCGCGCACTCGAAGAACTCAAGCGCCCCTGCGACGTGACGCTCACGACCGATTCCCAGTATGTGAAAAAAGGCATTACCGAGTGGTTGGAAAACTGGAAACGTCGCGGCTGGAAGACCGCGGACAAGAAGCCGGTGAAGAATCAGGAACTATGGCAGCGGCTGGAAAAGGCGGCTGAGAAGCACAAGATTCACTGGAAATGGGTCAAAGGACATAGCGGACATCCTGAAAACGAACGTGTTGACGAGCTGGCGAATCAAGCGATTGATGAATGTATATAGGTGGACTATTCATGATTACGCCATGAGAATGATATGGTGATCCGGCGATATTATGTCTGACCTTTGCAAAGGGGTGGATCTGCATGGTCCTTGAATTGGTTAAAGCGATTTTAGAGCTGCTAGCTGTTGTAAGCGTAACTGTTCTTACGGTTCTCCTGCCTGTTTACGTAATTGCATTTTCGCTGGTTGGCCCCTCGGTTGGGCGCAGAAAAGAGGAAATGGACCGACTTAGCGCAGAAGAAGCACAAGCTAACAAAGAGGCTATCGAGCATGCCAAAAAAGCGCTGGGGGATAATAATACTGAAGATGCTAGACAGAAACTTGTCGAATTAGAATTAAAGCAAAAGCAAGTTGAAAAGGAGCGCCGAAAAACCGAGCGTCGTTACTCATCTCTAGGGCTAAAGCAAGCACTGCTTTATCCCTCTTTCCTGCTAATCCTCGTAGCGGCTTCATTCAAATTCGCAGTTGTTTTGTACGATGCTACAGGTGGAGAAGCCATTGACCAAATAGCTTTGGGTCATATTGTTGGATATTTTGGCTTTATAATCGTCGGACTTGTCTGTCTCGTTTTGGCGACGCAATCACTTGTGAGAACACTTGGGTTGATCGAAGAGCTTGGTACGACAGTGTCTGAATTCAATAGACAGGAGTTGAGCGGTGTATTGCTGAATACGCTTAATCAGTGGGAAAAATCCAAGAAGGCACCTAGTGCAGAAATCACATTACGTTGGCAGGGTAGCCAACCACCGTTTGCTTTGGAAAAAGGCGGTTCACTTGAGTTGAAGTATGAACTCTCAGTAGGCGGAGTTAACGTAGTAAAAGATGCGGAGATATGGTTCTTAGTCCCGCCTGGGTTCGAGTTCAAAGGTACGGAGGGTTGGGCCCAGGGTGCTGATAGGGCTGGCATCGCAAATTACATGACAACGAAAGCAAAATTCGACAAACTTCAAAAAAGAGTAACCACCATAGGTCAGCTTGCAATTACTTCCGACAATGAACCCGGCACATATAAAGGTTATTATGAAATTTACTCAGATGAATATGTTACGGAGAAGCGACAAGAATTTGGTATCGTTATTCAATAAATCATCCACAAGAATTGACACATTAACTTGAGACAGATTGTTCTCGATACCGAAACCACTGGCCTCGAACCCTCCGAAGGCCACCGCATCATCGAAATCGGCTGCGTGGAGCTGATTAACCGGCGGCCGAGCAATAACCGTTACCAGCAATACATCAATCCCGGACGCGAGATTGATGCCGGCGCCATTGAGATTCACGGCATCACCAACGAGCAACTCGCGGACAAGCCGAAGTTCGCCGACATTGCCAGGGATTTTCTCGAGTTCGTGAAGGACGCGGAGCTGATCATCCATAACGCGCCGTTCGACGTCGGCTTCCTTAATAACGAGCTGGCGCTGATGAACGGCAAAGGCGCCACGCCGCGCATCGAGGAGCATTGCACCATCATTGACACGCTGAAGCTCGCGCGCGAGATGCACCCGGGGCAGAAGAACGACCTCGATTCGCTGTGCCGGCGCTACAGCGTGGACAACTCCAGCCGCACGCTGCACGGCGCGCTGCTCGACGCCGAAATCCTGGCCGACGTCTATCTCGCCATGACAGGCGGCCAGACCGGCCTGTTCGAGGACAGCCGCAGTTCGATGAAGACCGGCGCGCCCCAGCCCGCCATCCGGCGGCTCGATGCCAACCGTCCGAAACTTCCGGTCATCGCGCCGACCGCCGAAGAGCTGGCCGCGCACCAGGCCTGGCTGGAGGAGATAGACAAGAAGAGCGGCGGCAAGTGCCTTTGGAAACAGTTGGAATATCCGGCCGTCTCCTGACACGGCTTCTGCCGAAGAATTGATTTCATGAATACTTTATTTCGACGCCGCACGCACTGCGTTCTCTGGGTTGCCCTGTTGACGCTCGCCATACCAACCATGTCGCAAGCCGCCGATCCACGTCAGCGGGTCGAAATGCCGGCGCCGATGCAGGAGCACATGCTCGCCAACATGCGCGACCACCTGGTCGCGATGGGCGAAATCCAGGCGGCGCTTGCAAGAGGCAAATACAGCGAGGCGGCGGACATCGCCGAACACCGCATCGGCATGAGCTCGTTGCAAGCTCACGGCGCTTCGCACATGGCGCCGTACATGCCAAAGCCCATGCAGGATATCGGGACGGCGATGCATCAATCGGCGAGCCGCCTCGCGCGCGCCGCGCACGAGGCGTCGGTGACGAACGACCTGCCGCTGACACTCGACGCGCTCGCCGAGCTCACGCGGCAATGTACGGCATGCCACGCCAGTTACCGGTTGCGATAAGCTTGGGGCAAATGCGGCTGAAGTTTGATACAGGTCAAAGATAGCCAGTGCCGGGCATGTAGCATGAGGAGCCGTTAGCCCCGGCTCCTGACCGTCTCCTTATTAAGGAACGCATGTGCCCCTGATCGTTGCCCACCAACTCGCCAAGACCTACCGTGCCGGGGACGTGGACGTGCCGGCCGTGCGCGGGGTGGACTTCGAGATCGCCGCCGGCGCCTTCGTCGCCTTCGTCGGCCCCTCGGGCAGCGGCAAGAGTACGCTGCTCAACATGATCGGTGGGCTCGACAAGCCGAGCGGCGGCACGCTCACGGTGCTCGACACCGACATCGCCACGCTCGACCGCCGCGCCGCCGCCGAGTTTCGCGGCGCCAATTTGGGCTTCATCTTCCAGGACTTCAATCTGATCCCGGTGCTCTCGGCCTATGAGAACATCGAGTATCCGCTGCTCATGGTGCAGGACTGGCCGGCGGACAAGCGCCGCGCGCGCGTCATCGAGCTGCTCGCGGCGGTGGGGATGGCGGGCCAGGCCGACAAGCGCCCGGACCAGCTCTCCGGCGGCCAGAAGCAACGCGTCGCCGTGGCGCGCGCGCTCGCGACCAACGCCAAGCTGGTGCTGGCCGACGAACCGACCGCCAACCTCGACCACGATACCGCCTACCGCATTCTCGAATTGATGAAGAAGATGCGCAACGAGTTCGGCACGACCTTTATTTTCTCCACCCATGATCCGAAAATCATGGGCGAGGCCGAGGTGACCTTCACGCTCGAAGACGGACGGTTGGTGAACGGTGGGGGTAAACATGCTTAAGGCGCAACCGCGCCGTCCTTGGCGCGCGCTTCTCGCCTCGGTCCCATCGGCGAAGGTCGTGAAGCTCGCCGCGCGCAACCTGGCGCGCTACTGGCGGCGCACGTTGCTCACCGCCGGGCTCATCATTCTCGGCGTGGTGGCGGTGTTGCTGTTCATTGCCGTGTCCGGCTCGTTCAAGAGCCTGATTGTCGGCCAGATCACCGATTCGATGCTTGGTCATATGCAGATACACGGCAAGGGGTACGTTGCCTCGATCGACAATCTGCCGCTTAACCTCAACATGAAGCCGGGCGCGATCGACAAGGTCGAGCAGGCACTCAAGAGCATGAAGGATGTGGTCGCCTGGTCGCCGCGTCTCAAATTCGGCGCCATGTTCAGCAATTTCACCGAGACCACCAGCATTCGCCTGAACGGCGTGCTACCGGAGCGCGAGGCCGCGGCCATGCCGATGCTACCCGGCCGATTGGCGCACGGCAGCGTCGCGAACGGGCTGGTCGAGCGCGGCAAGCTGTTGATCCCCGAGATACTCGCCAAGGGCATGAAGATCAACGTCGGCGACACCGTGGTGCTGGTCGCGACCAACCTCGATGGGTCGGTGAACGGCAAGACCTTCGTGGTGCAGGGCGTGCTCGGCGACGTGACCGGGCCGGGTGGGCGCGACGGCTACCTGCACCTCGACGACGCGCGCGAGTTGTTGCGCATGACCGAGGCCGAGGTGAGTGAGATCGCCGTGCGTTTGAAAAGCCTCGACCGGCTCCCCGCGGCCAAGGCGCAGGCGGCGCAGGCGCTGGCAGAAATCCGCAATCCGCAGGGCCAGCCGGCGATCGAGGTACACGGCTGGGACCAACTCTCGCCGTTCGCCAACATCGCGCGCATGATCGACCTGCTGGACGTTTTCATCCGCGTCATGCTGGTCGGCATCGTGCTGATCGCGGTGATGAACGTGATGATGATGGCGGTGTATGAGCGCATCCGCGAGATCGGCGCGATCTCGGCCATCGGCACGCCGCCGCGGCGCATCCTCGGGCTGTTTCTGAGCGAGGGTCTGCTGCTCGGTCTGATCGGGACCGCCATCGGCACGGCCATCAGCCTCGGGCTTATCTACGTTCTCAATATCTGGCCAGTGCACTTCACCTTCGGACGCGATCAGGAACTCGTGCTCGTGCCTGCGATCGCTGCTGTGGACGTGGTCATGATCGGCGTCATCGTGTTGCTGGTGGCCATCAGCGCCAGCCTGCAGCCGGCGTGGAAGGCGGCACGTATGGACCCGATCACGGCGCTGCGCCATGTTTAGCTCACGCATCCTGTCGTTCGTCCTGTTGCTCCTTGTCCCGTGCCTGCCAGCGCGTGCGCTTAACGGCGACGACATCCTGCGCCAGGTGGACCGCCGGTTGAACCCCGAGTCGTATGAGATGTATCGCAAGCTCATCAACATCGAGCCGGATGGAAGAAAGAAAGAGTTCGTGCTGTTCACGGCCAAGAAGGGGCGCGACCAGATGATCGCGTTATTCCTCGAACCCCCGAGCGATAAGGGCCGGGCCACGCTGCGCCTCGGCGACAACATGTGGCTGTACATCCCGAGCGTGGGCAAACCGATTCGCATCACCAGCCTGCAGTCGGTGGTGGGTGGGGTATTCAACAACGCCGATATTCTCAACCTCGACTACAGCGTCGAGTACAAGGTCGAAAAGACCGAACAGCAAGGCAACGATTATCTGCTCGACCTCAAGGCGCGCACCGCAGCCGTGGCCTACGACCGCCTCAAGATGCGCGTGGACCGGCAGGCGCTGGTGCCGACGGTGATCGAGGCCTATGCCGCGAGCGGTTTGCTCATCAAGACGCTGCGCTTCAAGGACATCAAGGACTTCGGCGGCGGTGTGCGCCGGCCGGCAACGATGGAAACCGACAGTCCGCTCTACAAGGGCTACAAGTCGGTGATGCTGTACGCCAAGATCAAGGAACGCAACTTCCCGGACGAGGTCTTCACCCTCGATTACCTGTCGCGCGCCGGTGAGTTGCGTTAGGCGCATGCCGCGCCGCTGGCTCGCTCTTTGCGCGGTCGCCATTGCCATGCCCGCGGTCGCGGCGGAGGAATACCACTTCGACGTCGGCCAGTTTGAAAAAAAGGCGTTCGAACTCAACGGTTACGCCGAGCTACGCGCCGACCGTTTCCAGCTCGGCCAGGACCGGGCGCTTTACCGGCTCAACTACTTCGACAAGGAATCGCGCACCTACCTCGACGGCACGGCCGGCGCGGTCGAGCTGACCGGCCTCTACCGCGCCGGCATCGCCACCTTCCAGGCCACCGCCCACGGCGAGACGTCGCACGACAATCTGGGCTCCGAGCGCGAGACGCAGCTCTACGAGGGTTACCTCACGCTGGAGCCAGCCGCCGGCACGCGCCTGGAGGCCGGCAAGCGTGCGCTGCGCTGGGGCAAGGGTTACGCCTGGAACCCGGTGGGTTTCGTCGAGCGCAGCAAGGACCCGAACGACCCGGAGTTGTCGCGCGAGGGCTTCGTGATGCTTGGCGGGAGCTTCACCCGCAGTCTCGACGGCCCGCTCAAGACCGTCAGCTTCACGCCGCTGCTCGTCCCGACCACGGGCAACATCAATGGCGGTTTCGGCGGCGGCGACCACATCAATCCGGCCGCGCGGCTCAGTCTCCTGTACCGCGACACGGACATCGATTTTCTCGTCTTGGGTGAAGGCGCGCGCAGCGCCCGCTACGGCTTCGATTTCTCGCGCAACCTCACCACCAATGTCGAGATCCACGGCGAGTGGGCGCGCATTACCAAATCATCCAAGCCGGTGCTGGACACGGGTGGCACCCTGACGACACAGACCGCCGATGCCACGAGCTACCTGCTCGGGCTGCGCTATCTCACCGAGCGCGACACCACCTGGATTGTCGAGTACTACCGCAACGGCACCGGCTACACGGAACCCGAGATGCGCGACTACCTCACGCTCGTGCAGGACGGCTACGATCAGTTCCTGGCTACGGGTAGTACCACGCAACTCGATCGCGCTCGCGCCCAGCAGACCAACTACACGCGCGCCAATCCGATGCGCCGCTATCTCTACCTGCGGGTGAGCCAGAAGGAACCGTTCGACATTCTTTATTTCACGCCGTCCCTGACCGTCATCCAGAACCTCGACGACCGGAGTTATTCGGCCGCACCCGAGCTTACCTACACCGGCATTACCAATCTGGAGCTGCGGCTGCGCCTGTTCTTCCTCGCCGGCGGTCGGCTCACCGATTTCGGCGAGAAGCAGAGCGACCGGCGACTGGAACTGCGTGTGCGCTACTATTTCTGAACGCCGCCGATGATAGCTGACAGCGGTTTAGCGTTGTCGTAATCTGCGTTTATGTCTCAGTCCGTCGTTTCCGTCGTCCACGTCAGCAAGCATTTCGACAGCCTCGTCGCCGTGGACGACATCAGCTTCGAGATCGCCGCCGGCTCGACCACGGCGCTGCTCGGCGGCAACGGCGCCGGCAAGACCACCACCCTCTCCATGCTGCTCGGCCTGCTGTCGCCGACCGCCGGCGCCATCGCGGTCTTCGGCCACGACATGCTGCGCGACCGCTACGCGGTGCTGCCGCGCATGAATTTTTCCTCGCCGTACGTGGATCTGCCGCGGCGGCTGACGGTGCGCCAGAACCTTTCGG
>CAKKQL010000111.1 GCA_919902095.1 Acidiferrobacterales bacterium | reverse complement strand
TGTTCGAGTCCGACCTCATCTCCTACGACGAGGCGCTGCGCAACGCCGACTCGATAAACGACCTGCGGCTGCGCATCAAGCTCGAGAGCAAGCACGCCAAGACCGGCGAGCTCGGCGACTCGCTGCAGAACGTCACCTATAAATAAATAGGCCGGGCGCTCACGCGCCCTGCTCCGCAGCCAGCTCCTCCAGCAGCGCCAATTCCGTCTCGCTGAAACCCGCCTGCCGGCGCGCCTGCGTGTGAAACGGTGCCCGCAGCCGCGGCGCGCCGTGGGCGCGCACAGCCAGTGGTACCAGCGGTTGCCGATGCGCACGTGGCCGATCTCGTCGCGCAGGATGACTTGCAGGATTTCGACCGCGCGTTCATCGCCACAGGATTGGAGCTTGCGCACCAGCGCCGGCGAGGCATCGAGTCCGCGCGCCTCCAGCACCCGCGGCACCAGCGCCATGCGCACCAGCGGGTCGTGCGCGGTGCTGACGGCCATCTCCCACAGGCCGTTGTGCGCGGGAAAGTCGCCGTAATCATGGCCGAGCGTGCGCAGGTGGCCGCGCAGCAGTTCGAAGTGATGCGCCTCCTCGGCGGCGACCTGGAGCCAGTCGCCGTAGTAGTCGCGCGGCAGGCCGCGGAAGCGATAGACCGCGTCGAGCGCCAGGTTGATGGCGTTGAATTCGATGTGCGCCAGCGCGTGAATCAGTGCCGCCCGGCCCGCGGTCGTGTTAACGCCGCGGCGCTCGACGGCGAACGGCGACACCAACACCGGTCGTGACGGGCGTCCGGCTGCCACCGCCGCCGTGACCGGTGCCGCCTCTTGCCCAAGCTCCAGCCGGCCCGCGTCCCAGTCGGCCTTGAGCGCATGCGTGCCGGAAACCTTGGCCGTTATTTCCGGCTCCAGGAGGCAACGACAGGCGCGCGCGAACAAATCCGTGATCACGAAAACACGCTGACAGGACGTGGGCGAGGATCAGCGTCCGATTGCGGCAAAGTACGGCCACCACCACAGCACCAACAACGCCGTCAATGTCAGATCGACGGCGATCACCGTGCGGTAGTGCCGGCGCTCCTCGGGCCGAGCGGCGAGCAGGACCGCGCCCATGAGCGCGTCGAGGAGCAGGACCATGAACACCAGCGGCATGAGCGTGGGCACGAGCACGGTCGGGACCATCGCCCAACCCGCATAGACGGCCTTGGTGCCCGCTGCCGGACGCAAAATCAGTACCGCCAGCGCACCCAGCGCCAGCAGCAGGCGTAGCGGGCCCAGCCATTGCAGCAGTTGTTTCAGGGAAGTTGGCATGGCGTGTCAGAGTTTATAGTCATAATCGATGATCAGCGGCGCGTGATCGGAGAAGCGCCGGTCCTTATATATGCGCTCCTTCACGGCGGTCCTGGCGATGCCCGGCGTGGCGATCTGGTAGTCGATGCGCCAGCCGACGTTCTTCGCATACGCCTGGCCGCGGTTCGACCACCAGGTGTACTGCTCCGGCTTGTCGTTCAAGGCGCGAAACACATCGACCCAGCCAAGCTCATCGAATACCTTTGAGAGCCATGCGCGCTCCTCGGGCAAAAAACCGGAGTTCTTCTGGTTTGAGCGCCAGTTCTTCAAATCAATTTCCTTGTGGGCGATGTTCCAGTCGCCGCACAGGATGACTTCGCGCCCGCTCTTGCGCAGCTTCTTCAGCTGCGGCGTGAAAAGCTCCAGGAAGCGGAACTTCGACGCCTGCCGGTGCGGACCGGCCGAGCCCGACGGCAGGTAGAGCGAGACCACGCTCAAGCGGCCGAAGTCGGCCTGCAGGTAACGACCCTCGCCGTCGTGTTCGTGCGAGCCGAAGCCCCGGTGCACAGCATCGGGCTCGCGCCGACAGTACAGACCGACGCCGGCATAGCCCTTCTTCTCGGCCAGGCTGAAATACCCGTGGAAGGCGCCGGGATGGCGCATCGCCGGCGACAGGTCCGCCTCCTGCGCCCTGGCCTCCTGCACGCAGACGACATCAGCCTGCTGGCGCTTCATCCAGTCGAAGAACCCCTTGCTCGCGGCAGAACGGATGCCGTTGAGATTGGCGGATATGACGCGCATAAAAACAGGTACAAGGTACGAGATACGAGATACAAGGACAAGGCATTCTGCTTTTCCCTTGCCCCTTGTCCCTCGTATCTTGTATCTTGATTTTCATGAAAGACTACCAGCGCGAGTTCCTCGATTGCGCCGTCGAGTGCCAGGCGTTGCGCTTCGGCGAATTCACCCTGAAATCGGGTCGCGTGAGCCCCTATTTCTTCAACACCGGACTGTTCAACACCGGCACCAAGCTCGCCCGCCTCGGGCGGTTCTATGCGCGGGCGATCCGCGATTCCGGCATCGCCTTCGACATGCTCTTCGGCCCGGCCTACAAGGGCGTGCCGTTGGCCTGCGCGACCGCCATGGCGCTGGCTGAAAGCGGCGACCGTGACGTGCCCTATGCCTTCAATCGCAAGGAAGCAAAAAAGTACGGCGAAGGCGGCGGCGTCGTCGGCCATCCGCTCGAGGGCAAGGTACTCATCATCGACGACGTGATTTCGGCCGGCACCTCGGTGCGCGAGTCCGTGGAAGTCATCCGCGTGGCTGGCGCCACCCCGGCGGGCGTGGCCATCGCCATCGATCGCCAGGAACGCGGCGAAGGCAAGACCTCCGCCGTACAGGAGGTGGAGCAGACGTTCGGTCTGCGGGTGGTGAGCATTGCCAATCTCGAAACGCTGCTCGCCTACCTGCACGGCAAGGGTGACGGCTCGCGCGTCCACGTACAGGCCATCGACGCCTATCGGCGTCAGTACGGCACGTAATGACAGCGGTCAGCGTTCAGTCGTCAGCTATCAGCTAAAGGCGCGCCCGATTTAGCTGATAGCTGAGGGCTGACAGCCATGGTTGTCGTTTCCCGCCGTATCCATATCGCGGCGCCGGTCGAGCGCGTGTTCGCGCTCATGGCGGACCCGCTCGTGCGCGCCGCGCTCAATCCCTTCGTCACGCCCCTCCGCGTCGAAACCGAAGACAGCCGGCCGCTGCACGTCGGCAGCATCTGCCACTTCCGCCTGCAGATCGGCAACCGCATCGTGGATTACCGCACCCGCGTATGCGAGTTCGAACTGAATCGGGGCATCACCTCGGTTTCGGATTCGGCCGTGCCGTTCGAAATCCGCCTCGAGACCCAACCCGAGGCCGGCGGCACGCGTCTTACCCAGACCGAATCTTTTGAACCGAACGCGGCCATGCTGAGTGAAGTCGTGGAGAGCGAGCGCGGACGCCGGCTGCTGCAGCTGCTGGCCCCGCTGCTGGCCTTTATCGATTCCGATTACGCCCTGCGCGTACGCCGGCGCCAGGAGGAATTGCTGGAGCAGCGCCTCGGCGCCAACCTCGAACGCTGGCTCGAAGCCATCCGCACGCATTTGGAAAAAACGAATTCACAGGATTAACAGGATTTAAGTCATAAAACTCTAGGGGTTTAATCCTGTTAATCCTGTCTATATGTCTTCTTCTTTTTCTTCGCGGCGCTCGTCGAAGCGAATCATGCGCGTGCGTCTTGGCATGCGCACCTCGCCTTCATGCACCGCGCCCTCGGCCATGGCGATCAGCGGACTGCGCGCGTTCCCGTAGAGGCGCGCGCTCGACATGATCTCAAGCTTCACGTGCGCGATGATGTTGCCGTGCACCTCGCCGGCGAGGACAACGCGGGCGGCCGTAATGTTGCCCTCCCAATAGCCACCCACCGACAACACCAGCGTGCCGTCGAGGACGGCGTTGCCCTCGACCTGTCCGCACACGAGAGTGTGATCGTCGCCCCGCAAGCTGCCGCGGAAGAACATTTCCGGCCCGATGACAGCCGTGAAACGGGTGCGGTCCAGGGTACGGCGCCGGCGCCGGACGATCTTTCGAATCAGCTTGCGCATGTCGCCCGGTCAGAATATGAGCTTGAGGCCAACCAGCATGGTGACGATTTCAAAGGCGCGCTTGATCCAGCGATTGCCCTTGACGATCGACCAGTGCGCGCCGGTAGTCGAGGCCGAACCAGCGCACCAGCCAGAGCGTGCAGAACAGGCCGATGCCGGAGGTGAGCGAACCGTTGAGAATACCGATCAGAAACAGTACCGCGCCGCCGAGCCAATAGCCGCGACGGTGACGGTTTCTCGGTACGTGTTCGAGTCCGAGCTGTTTGTTGAACCACGAATAGACGCCGAGACCCAGGGTAAGCAGCCTGAGCGCGACCTGCGCCAGCCGGTCCGGCACCTGCAGGATGAAGCCGGCGCCGGCCACCACGCCCGGCAACCCGGCCGCGAGGACGAAGAGCGCGAAGCGCCGCTCGAGCGATTTTTCCCGCAGGTGCCGCAGCGTGACGCCGACGGCGAGCGCGATACCGAACGGGAGCCCAAAAAAAATCAGCGCCGGAAACTGCAGCAGGCCCGCGCCGCCGGCGAAGGCGGAGAAAACATTGGCCGCGAGGGAAACGAAAAGCAGCAGTATCTGTTCGAACCAGTCCACATGAACCGCCGCGGCCAGGGATGCCGTGCAACGAAGGCGGCGGATTATGGCACAAAATCCCGCGTGTCGCGTTGACACCGCCGCCGCGCGGGCCTATCTTGAAATTATTGCACGAGGTCCGAATTATGCGCTGGTTTCATACCTTTCCGCTGTTGTCCCTGCTGCTGCTTCTGCCGCTCGCGGCTACGGCAGCGGATACCAAAAACGGAAAGTCGATCAGGAAATGCCAGGACGCGAGCGGCAAGTGGCATTACGGCGATTCCGCCGCGGAGGAATGTGCCAAATCGAAAGTCACCGAGATCAGCGAAAAAGGCACCAAGAAAAAAGAGATAGCCGCACCACTGACCGAAGAGGAACTGAGGGCGCGCGCGCAACGCAAAGACGAACTTGAACAGGAGCAAAAACTGACAGAGGCAAAAAAGCGCCGTGATGAACTGCTGCTCTCGACCTACGGTCATGAGGACGACATTACCTACACGCGTGACCGCAAGCTCGCGCAGATCGACAGCTCCATCAAGGCCAGCGAGGATACATTGAAATCGCTGCGCGCCGCACTCGCGCGCCTGGAAAGCCAGGCGGCAGAAGAATCCCGCGGCGGCAAGGCGCTGCCGGCACCGACGACGAAGAGCATCGATCAGACGAAGAAACAGATCGAAACCCACGAAGCGGCGATCCGGACCCGGCGCCAGGAACAGGAAGCGGTGCGCAAGCAGGCAGCGGCCGACCTCGAACGCTACCGCGAACTCAAAAAAGCCCCGGTCAAACAACCGGCGGCGGACAAGAAGAAAACCCCCTAACCGCCCGCTTCCGGCGTCACCCAGCGCGGGCCGGCCGCCGTTTCCTCCTGCTTCCAGAACGGCGCGCGCGTCTTGAGCGCATCGATGATGTGGCGGCAGGCGGCGAAGGCCGCGTCGCGGTGCTCCGCCCACACCGCAACCAGCACAATCGGGTCGCCAGGCCGCAGGATCCCGACGCGATGGACCGCCAGGCAATCGAGTATCGGCCAGCGCTCGCCGGCTTCCCGACAGATCGCCGCCAGCTGTTGCTCGGTCATGCCCGGGTAGTGCTCGAGTGTCATGGCCGCCACCCGCCGGTCCTGGCTGAAATCGCGCATGGTGCCAACGAACACGGCGGTGGCGCCTGCGCTGCCGGTGAGCACGGGGTTGGCGCGCTGGCGCTCCGCGATCTCGCGCCAGGGATCGAGGCGGCTGTCGGTCACGTGGATGCGCATCGTCAGCCTCCGCTCACGGGCGGGAAAAATCCGACCTCGTCGCCGTCCCGCACCGGGCTGTCGAGGCTCGCATATTCGAGGTTCACGGCCGCCAGCAGCTGTGTCGGCAGCGGTACGCCCGCCGCCTGTTCCCAGACCTCGGCCACGCTGCGCACCCCGCGACTGTCGAGTGCCACCTCGCTTTTCCCGAGCCGTTCGCGGATGCTGGCAAAAAACCTGACCGTGATGCTCATGTAAAAACACCTGTTTATTGGATGCTTTTCCCCTGTTTCCCGACCGCTATTGCGCTAGAATTCGCGCCTCGCGCGCGGCACCTGGATACTGACCCCCGGAATATCCGCCGGTTTTCTCGAATTTATCTGAAAGCCGTTGAAATTCAACGGAATTGATACTTGGTACCGCAAAATAAAGGAAACTTATGAGCGCTTCCAGTAATTCTAATTAGTTTTGCCCCCGGCAACCCTATAAAGTTCCGCGGCTCGAAACATAATCAATACCTCTTCTTTCCGTATCGCAACCCATTTTCCGCCTCAAGGGGAACAGAGAACCATGTCGAAACTGGTCAATCCACACGGCAGCAATGATCTGAAACCGTTGCTGCTCCAGGGCAAGGCGCTCGACGACGAACGCAAGCGCGCCAAGACGCTGCCCAGCATCAAGATGTCGTCACGCGAAGTCGGCGACGTCATCATGCTCGGCATCGGCGGCTTCACCCCGCTCACCGGCTTCATGACCCGCGCCGACTGGGAAGGCGTGTGCGACGGCATGAAAATGGCCAACGGCCTGTTCTGGCCGATCCCGATCACGCTCTCGACCGATCAAGTCACCGCCAACGGCATCAAGGAAGGCGCCGACATCACCCTCGTAGACGGCGAGTCGGGCGAGATCATGGCCACCATGAAGGTGACCGAGAAGTACGGCATCGACAAGGCGCACGAGTGCATGATGGTCTACAAGACCACCGACCTCGAGCACCCGGGCGTCCAGATGGTCATGGCCCAGGGCGAGATGAACATCGCCGGTCCGGTGAAGGTGCTCTCGGTCGGCAAGTTCAAGGAAGAGTACGGCGACCAGTTCCTGACGCCGGCCGAAACCCGTGAACAGTTCAAGAAAAACGGCTGGTCCACGGTGGCGGCGTTCCAGACCCGTAACCCGATGCACCGCTCGCACGAGTATCTCGCCAAGATCGCCGTCGAGACCTGCGACGGCGTGCTGATCCACTCGCTGCTCGGCAAGCTCAAGGCCGGCGACATCCCGGCCGACGTGCGCTCCAAGGCCATCGGCACCCTGATCGAGAAGTACTTCGTCAAGAATACCGTCATCCAGGCCGGCTACCCGCTCGACATGCGCTATGCCGGTCCGCGCGAGGCGCTGTTGCACGCCCTGTTCCGCCAGAACTACGGCTGCTCGCACCTGATCGTCGGCCGCGA
>CAKKQL010000110.1 GCA_919902095.1 Acidiferrobacterales bacterium | reverse complement strand
GCACGTCACCGATGCCACCACCGGCGTCGGTGATCTTGAGTTTTACCGTTGCCTCGTCGGTCGTCAGGCGCGTAGGCGTGTCGACGATGGCGACCTCGGGTGCGGGTTTAATAGCGACGATGCTCACCGGTGCGGGTACAGGTGCCGGCGGCGGCGCGACTTCCGGTTTCGCCTCCGGTACTGGTACCACAGGTGCGGTTGCCACCGTGGGCAGTGCCGGCTCGGGTTCGATCGGACGCGCCACCGGCACCGGGGGCGGTAAACCCGCCAACGCGAGTTGCACGCGGTCGGGACGGAAGAAACTCTCAAGATACTGGTCAATGCTCGAAACGCGCTCACCGATGCGCACGTTCAGGTAACGCCCGCCCTGCGCCGACGACTGATAAAAGCCCTCGGGGGTGATGGCGACCCACTCGCCCTCGCGGAAGTTGTAGAAGCTGGCGCGCTCTTTCCCGCTGGCCGGATCCCACAACCGCAACGCGCCGTCGTCACCACCGGCGATGAGCGTGCGGCCGTCGGGCGTGAAGGCCACGGCGCTCATGCGCCCGGACGGCACGGAAAATATCTGTAGCGCCTGGCCGCTGGTCACGTCCCACACACGCACGCTGCGGTCGCGCCCGGTGCTGGCGAGCAGTTTGCCATCGGGCGCGAACGCCACGGCCAACACCGCACCACCATGCCCGCGCAACGTTCTCAGTTCCTGCCCATTGGCGGCGTCCCACAACCGCACGGTTTGATCTTCGGCGCCGGAAGCGATGAGCTTGCCATCCGGCGAGTATGCGACCGCATTGACACGGTTGGCGTGGCCCTTGAGCGTGCGCCGTTCCTGGCCGCTGGCCACGTCCCAGAGCTTGATGGTGTCGTCGTAACTGCCTGAGGCGAGCGTGCGGCCATCGGGCGCAAACGCGAGCGAACGTACCGAATCCTGGTGTCCTTTGAGTATGCGCACCTCGCGTCCGGTCGCGGCATCCCACAACCGCACGGTATCGTCGTGGCTGCCTGAAGCCACGAGCTTGCCGTCCGGGGAAAATGCGACCGCATACACTTGGTGGGCGTGCCCACGCAGGGCGCGCAACTCACGTCCAGTCGCGGCATCCCACAACCGCACCGTATTGTCCTCACCACCCGAGGCGATAACTTTGCCGTCCGGGGAAAACGCAACCGCCGAACCGGCGCCAGCAAGACTGCGGCGTTCGCGGCCACTGACGAGATCCCAAACCCGCGCGCTGCGATCGGCGTTGGCCGTGACCAGCGTGCGCCCATCCGGTGCAACCGCCAACGCGTTCACTGCATTGGCGTGGCCGCGCAACGCGAACACCGGCGCGCCCCCGGGCACGGCCCAGACGCGCGCGTTGTGGTCGAGACTCGCACTCACCAGCCGCTGGCCGTCCGGTGAAAATGCCAGCGCCGTGACATCGGCCTCGTGCCCGCGTAACAATTTCAATTCCTTTCCGGTGGCGACGTCCCAGAGCCGTACGCTGTCGTCGTAACTGCCCGAGGCGAGCGTTTTAGCGTCCGGCGCAACCGCCACGGCCGTGACGACATCAGTGTGGCCCTTGAAGGTACGCAATTCCTTGCCGTTGGCGACATCCCAGAGCTTGACCGTCTTGTCCTCGCTGCCCGAAGCCAAAGTCCGGCCGTCGGGCGCGAATCCGACCGCAAGCACGCCGCCGCCGTGGCCGCGCAGCTCGGCGCGTTCGCGCCCTTCCACCGTCCACACCCGTACGATTTTGTCCTCAGACCCCGAGGCGATGAATTTTCCGTCGGCGGAAAACGCCAGCGCACGTACCGCAGCCGGATGGCTGATCGTGCGCAGCTCCCGGCCGCTCGCGACATCCCACAGACGCAGGCTCTGGTCATAACCACCGGAGGCGAGCGTCTTGCCGTCGGGCGTGAACGCGACTGCGAACACGACATTGGTGTGGCCGGCGAGCGTCCTGAGCTCCTTCCCGCTTGATACATCCCACAGCCGCACGCTCTTGTCGCGCGCGGCTGAGGCGATGAGCTTGCCGTCCGGGGAGAACGCGACCGCCAGCACCGCACCGGCATGGCCGGCAAGCGTTTTGAGTTCGCGGCCGGTGGCGGCGTCCCAAAGCTTGAGGGTTTTGTCGGCAGCGGCGGTGGCGATGAGTTTGCCGTCGCGCGAATAGGCCACGGCATGAATACCGAAGCCGTGGCCGGTCTGGACAAAGATTTCGGGGCGTTCCTGCGCGGGGGCACCGCTGACAACCAGTGGCCAAAGGATGACGAATGCCGTCAAATAATGCCGGCGTTTCACATCAGTTCGCCTCCCCCGTCAACTGAAACGCCGCCCAGAAGTAGGGGTGCGGATACTTCTTGCGGGTTTCGATCTGCGCCAGTCTCAGGGCTTCACGCTTGCTGGTGCCCTTAAGTGCGCTGTAGAAGCGTGTCATGAGGTAGGCCGTGGCCTCGTCGTCCACCTTCCACAGGCTGGCGACGATGGAACGCGAGCCGGCGTAGAGGAATCCCCTCGTTAAGCCCACCACATCATCGCCGTTGGCGATCTTGCCCAAGCCGGTTTCGCAAGCGGAGAGTGTTACGAGGTCAGCGTTGAGGCGCATGGAGTAAAGCTCGCCCACCGTGAGGGTACCGTCATTTTCATTGTCCTTGGCAAGAAGCAGTGCCGAGGTAAGGGGTGAGTCGGCATTGAATGTCCCGTGCGAAGCGATGTGCAGATAACGGAAGCCTTCACCATAGCGCTTGAAGGAAGTCTCGGAGGCCTCCCTACGTACCAGCGCCTTGGAGTTGGGCAGTATCTTGGACACACTCAAGGCTTCGGCTTGGGCATGCTTGAGGTCAAGCCTGGGATCACCCAAATCCGGGTTGCCAAAGGCGAGCAACGTCCCGGCGGTCTGGGGCCTCACGCCCTTGAGATATTTAAGGACGCTGGCGCTGGGAAGCGACCTTAAGCTGTAGCGCTCGATGAGGTAGCCATTCCCGTCGTGCAGCGCGTTGAACGGAAGATAGTGCAGCGCCCCGTGGGCGACGATGAGGACATTGTGCTGATTAAGCGCGCCTTCGAGGGGCCGCACTAAACGGTTGTAGAGTCTTCCTGCGAAGTCGCGGTAATGCGTGGAGCGCGTATCCTGCACCGCTTGGCGGAAGCGCTGTATCTCAGCCGTTAACCCCTCGCCATCCAGTCTAAAACCCTTCAGTCCCGCCCGCGTCAGCACAAAAGCATATAGCTCCTTGCCTTCGGCGTAATACTCGACCAAGACTTCATCGGCCAGCAGCTTGCTCTGTATCTCCTGCACCGTGACCGGGGTGACGGTCACGAGGGAGGCGAGTTCTGGGGCCTGGGTCTGTAGCTCGCGGCGGGTCTGGACCACGAGAGAGCGGGTGCCCTTGGTGTCGGCATTCTCGCTCTGCACCCGCGCCTCGGCCTCGGCCATGTCGGCCTTCGCCAATAGTGTACGCACCGCACCAGCGTTGGCCGTGTGCACGGCGAAGTCCTGCTTGGAAGCGAGCATATCCACCAGCGCCCGCGCCTTCGAGCGCTCGATATACTCGAACGCGACGGCGTACTGATCATCGGCGAACAGGGCGGCTATGAGGCGCTGGTATACCGCCTGTTTGTTGCCCACAAAACCTATCTTGCTTGCCTCTGTGTTGATAGTTGATCGCTGGGACTCAATTACATCAATTGCCTGTTTATAAAACTCAATTGCCCGTTTGGTATCGCCCTCTCTTTCATAAATCCTGCCCCTGTCAAACAGTATATTCCA
>CAKKQL010000109.1 GCA_919902095.1 Acidiferrobacterales bacterium | reverse complement strand
CCCGCGCTGCTGCACGGCGACCTGTGGGGCGGCAATGCCGCGGTCACCGGCGACGGCGAACCGGTGATCTTCGATCCGGCGGTCTATTACGGCGACCGCGAAGCCGATCTTGCCATGACCGAGCTCTTCGGCGGTTTCTCCGCGCGCTTCTATCAAGCCTACCGCGAGGCCTGGCCGCTCGACCCGGGCTACAGCGTGCGCAAAAAACTGTACAACCTCTATCATGTGCTCAATCACCTCAATCTCTTCGGTGGCGGCTATGGCGCGCAGGCGCAGCGCATGATCGAAGACCTGCTGAGCGAGGCGCGCTAGGGCGGCGCGCCAGGGAGGAAGACTGGACATCACGTTTCACGGCGCCGCGCGCGAAGTCACCGGCTCGTGCCTGCTGGTGCGTGCCGGCCGCCACCAAGTGCTGCTCGATTGCGGGCTCGTCCAGGGCGGCGCGGCCGAAGAGGAGCGCAACCGCGAGCCGTTTCCTTTCAACCCGCAGCAGCTCGATGCCGTAGTGCTCTCGCACGCGCACCTCGACCACTCCGGGCGGCTGCCGCTGTTGGTGAAAAACGGCTTCCGCGGGCCAATCTACACACACCGGGCGAGCCGCGACCTGTGCGGCATCATGCTCAAGGACGCCGCCTTCCTGAGCGAGAAGGATGCCGAGCTGGAAAGCATCAAGCGCGCGCGCCGGGGGAAGGGTCCGGTTACGCCGCTGTACACGCACGCGGACGTGGAGCAGACGCTGCGTCATTTCCGGGCGCTCGACTACGGCACGGCGCACGAGATCGCCCCCGGCATCGCCGTCACCCTGCACGACGCCGGTCACATCCTCGGCTCGTCCATCGTGGCGCTCGCGCTCACGCACGCGGGTAAGCATCGCCGGCTCGTCTTCAGCGGCGATCTCGGCCACCGCGGCGCGCCCATTCTGCGCAATCCGGAAACCGTGCGCGCGGCCGATCTGGTGGTACTCGAATCCACCTACGGCGACCGCAACCACCGCGACTGGGAATCCACCTGGCGCGAACTCGGCGCGGTGCTCACCGAGGCCGCGGGCGGCAAGGGCAACATCCTGATTCCGGCGTTCGCCGTCGGACGCAGCCAGGAACTGCTGTACGTGTTCCGCACGCACGCCGCGGAATGGGGCCTGGACCGCTGGTCCGTCTTCCTCGACAGCCCCATGGCCATCGAGGCCACCGAGGTCTACGCGCGCCACTGGAACCTGTACAACCACGACGCCGAGCACGCCCGCCGGGCGAACGGCGGCAGCATCTTCGCCATGCCCAACCTGCACCTGACGCGCCGCGGCGAGGACTCCATGGCCATCAACCGCATCCAGTCCGGCGCCATCATCCTCGCCGGCAGCGGCATGTGCGACGGCGGGCGCATCCGCCACCACCTCAAGCACAACGTCTGGCGCGAGCACTGCCACGTCGTGTTCGTCGGCTTCCAGGCGCGCGGCACGCTCGGGCGCGCGCTCGTGGACGGGGCCCGGCAAATCCGCCTGTGGGGCGAGAACATCCACGTGGCGGCGCAGATTCACACCATCGGCGGGTTGTCGGCGCACGCCGACCAGGAGGGACTGCTTGAGTGGTATCGCGGCTTCGGCCCGGTGGCGCCGGCGGTGGCGCTGGTGCACGGCGAGCCGCCGGCGATGGAGGGCCTGGCGGCACGGCTCCAGGCGCTGCGCGCGCCGGTGATACTGCCGACGCCGGGCATGCGCCTGGACCTGGCAGACCTGCCGCCGCACTAACCCGGCTTAATAACCCCGGACCGTTATTTTAAAGAAAAACGCGACGCGAAGGCGCAAAGAAACGCGAGAAACCCGGGCGAACAGGCAGATTCCCCCTCCGTTTCCCCTCCTTTGCGCCTTGGCGTCTTTGCGTTGAGTTGTTGATGTCTACGCCATTTTGTTAGGGGTTCTACGCGCTCGCGAGACCGAGCTGTTTGATGCGCCGGTAAACCGTGCGTTCGCTCACGCCCATGGCGTCGGCCACGGCCCGGCGTCGGCCACCGTGACGCTTGAGCAACTCTTCCAGATAGCGCGTCTCGATTTCCCTGAGCTTGGGCGTCTCCACCGGCGACAGTGCGGGCGGATGTCCGCGGCCGTTGTTTCCCGCGCGCGCCGGCAGGAATCCCTTGAAGCTTATCGGGTCATGGCCGTTGGGGTGATCGCCGAGATGGATGTGCTTGGCGCCGATGACGCCATCCACGCTCAATGCCACCGCCTTTTGCAGGATGTTGCGCAGCTCACGGATGTTGCCGGGGTAGTCGTAGCGCACCAGCCGCTCGATGGCGTCCCGGGTCAGGCGGCAGGGTTGCAGTGAACGCTTGCACAGACGCTTCACCAGCGCCTCGGCGAGCGCCGGAATATCCGCGCGCCGCTCGCGCAGCGGCGGGATGCTTACCTTGATGCCGGCGATGCGGAAGTAGAGGTCTTCGCGGAACCGGCCCTCGGCCACCATGGCGAGCAGATTCTGATTGGTGGCGGCGATGACGTGCGCGTCGGTGCGGATCAGTTCCTGTCCGCCGACGCGGCGGAATTCGCCGGTGTCGAGCACGCGCAGCAGCTTCGCCTGGGTGGCGAGCGGCAACTCGCCGATCTCGTCGAGGAACAGCGTGCCGCCGTGGGCGACCTCGAACAACCCGAGCTTGCGTCCGACGCAGCCGGTGAAGGCGCCGCGCTCGTGGCCGAACAGCTCGCTTTCGGTGAGCGCCTCGGGGATGGCGGCGCAATTCAGCTCCACGAACGGCTGGCTCGCGCGCGCCGAGCGCTCGTGCACGAAGCGCGCGGCCAGTTCCTTGCCGACGCCGGTGTCGCCGTAGAGCAGCACCGGCGCGTCGGACCTGGCGGCCACGGTCAGATTCTCGATACAGGCAAGGAACGCGGGCGCCCTGCCGACCATCTGCATCTCCTCGCAGGTGATCTCGGCGCTCGGCGCCAGGCGGTGGATCGTTTCCATCAGGTACGCCGCGCCGCCCGCGTCCTGCAGCGGATAGGCCTTGATGCGCACGTGGTCCGGGTGATCGTGTTGATCGTAATGCGTGTGCAGCACGTCAAACGGCTTCAGGGTGCTGAAGACCTCGTGGTGCGGGCAGTGCTCGCCGTTGAGGTGGCACGGCACCGGCGAGTGATGCGACACCTCGTGGCAGCGGCGGCCGACGATCTCGGTCGGCTGCACGCCGTAGGAGGCGCAGTAGGCCGCGTTGGCGGCGACGATGCGGTACTCGCGATCGACAACGACGGTGGGCGCCTCCTGCGCTTCGACCAGCGACTGGATGCGTATGGACGGACTGCTCATGCGTTGACTCCTGGTGGCGGATGGCGCGGACGACCGCGCCGGGTTTTGAACAACCGACAAATTGTCATGACAGGCCTTCTGCCCATATGACAAAGGTCAATTCGAATAAATAAAATTCGTTTTTAAAAATAGCCAGTTACAAACTGGTACGCAATTTGCTACCAATGTTTTGGGATATGAAGCGTCGATTCGCTTGCGTCAAAATGACAGCATAGCGCTGGCGTATGGGCTAGAGTGAAGGTTGTTTCATGCTTGGAAGCACGGCCGTTCCACTGGCGCAATCTGGCAGTCTTGAAGTTCTCAAATCTTTCTACTTTCTATCTTGGAGACGAGGAGAGGCGCACGATGAAACCGATAACAAGAGCAACTATCGCACCGATGCTGGTTCTGCTGGGAGCCGTCGCCCTGCCGGCCTGTCAGACCACCGCCAAGACCGAGGCCCCAAAGGCCGCGGCACCCATCACCGCCGCGGCCGCGGCCAACATGGGCAACAACTGCTTCACGTGCCACGGCCCGGACGGCAGGA
>CAKKQL010000108.1 GCA_919902095.1 Acidiferrobacterales bacterium | reverse complement strand
GCAACGGCCCGTCGGCAATGGCTGCTTCCGCGCCGCCGGTCTGGATCAGGCTGCGCTCATCGAGACGCCAGCCGCGCGCAGCGTAAAACCGCTGCCAGCCCGCGCGCGCAACACTGATTGCCTGGGCGTAATCCGCGCTGGCATCGGTGAGCCGTGCCCATTCAAGCAGTCCCTGCGTGACATAGGCGTAGTCTTCCAGCGCCACCGCGCCAACCGGGCGACCCTTGTCCACCGCGCGCTTGAGCGTTTTCCCGTCCCAGAGCGCGCGCATCAGGTAGTCGCGTATGCCGGCGGCCACGTCGCGGTATTTCGCCTCACCCGTCACGCGCGCGGCCTCGGCGAAGGCCGCCAGCGCCAGCCCGTTCCAACCGGCTAGCAGCTTGATGTCGCGCGGCACTGTGCGTTTCTCCCGTGCCATGCGCAGCTTTTCCAGGGCCTGCGACAGCGCGGACTCAACCGCCGCGGTGTCCATGCCGAGTTGCCTGGCGACCTCAACCATCGGGATGCTGCGCAGCGGCAGATAGCCGGCCTCGAACGGCGCGGCATCCTGCATGCCAAAGGCGAGCCGGAGCACCTGCGCCTCGCGCTCCGACAATAACGCCGCCAGCTCGTCCGCGTTCCACAGGTAGTAACCGCCCTCAACGTCCTTGTCGTCCACCGCCGAGAGCGAGGCAATGAGCGCGCCATCGGGCGTACGCAGCTCGCGCGCCATGAAGTCGAGGGTGGCGCGCGCCACCCGCTCGTAGCGCGGCGCGCGCAACGCCTTCGCCGCGTGCAAATACACGCGCGCCAGCAGCGCGTTGTCGTAGAGCATCTTTTCGAAGTGCGGCGTCTTCCACGACGGGTCCACGGTGTAACGGAAAAAGCCACCGCCGACATGGTCGTAAAGCCCGAGATCCGCCATGTGGTCGAGCGTCAGTGGCAGGAATTCCTGCAATCGCGGCTCGGCGCCGGTCACGGCGCGCGCGAGCAGCGCCTCGAGTTGCGGCGCGGACGGAAACTTGCTTTGTTCGCCAAAGCCGCCGTGAATGAAATCGGCCTGCGCCAGCGCCTGTTCGACGAAGCTGCCGGTCGCGGCCGGTACTTCAGCCGGCGCGGCGGCGCGTTTGGCTTCGTCGCGCGCCAGGCGTTCGAGTCCGGCGCGGTCCTTGGCCCACAACCCTTGCAGCCGTTCCAGCACGCTTTTGAATTCCGCCGGCGGCAGGTACAGCGCCGCGTACATCGGATAGCCCTCGGGCGTGACGAACACATTGAGCGGCCAGCCGCCCTGGCCGCGCGTGCGCTCGGCGAATTCGATCAGGCGCGCGTCCAGCGCCGGCTCAAGCTCGCGGTCGACCTTCACCGGGATGAAATGGCGGTTGAGCAACGCGGCGATATCCTGGTTGCGATAGGACTCGCGCTGCATCACGTGGCACCAGTGACAGGAGAAGTAGCCGACGGAGATATAGAGCAGCTTGTTTTCGCGCCGCGCCTGCTGCACCGCCGCCGCGCCCCAGTCCTGCCACGCGACCGGATCGCCGGCGTGCATCGCGAGGTACGGTGACGGATGCCCGCGCAGCTGGTTGGTAAGCGCCTGCGCCGGCGCGATGCCGGCCACCAGGCCGAACAGGAACAGGAGCAACCGGCGGCCGGGCATACGCGGGGTCATGCCCGATTAGACGGCTGGAATGACGTTTTATTCCCGGCGCCGTTTCTTGCCGGCGCGCGGTCTTTTCCCCGCCGCCGCGAGCGCCTGCTCGTGGCGGTCGAATTCCGCCTCCAGGTCCGCGTCGCTCGGGGACGCCGGCTCGGCCGTGCGCTCCGGCGGGCGCGCGTAACGCGAGAAGAACAGGCCGATCTCGAACAGGATGATCATCGGCACCGCCAGCAGGAACTGCGAGAACACGTCCGGCGGCGTGAGCACGGCGGCGACGATGAACGCCCACAGCACCACGTAGGCGCGCTTCTCGGCGAGCGTGTCCGGGTTGACGATGCCCAGGCGCACCAGGATCACCACCGCCACCGGCACCTCGAAGGCGATGCCGAAGGCGAAGAACATGGAGAACACGAAGTCGAGGTAGGACTTGATGTCCGTCATCATCAGCACGCCCGCGGGCGCGGTGTGGGCGAAGAAACCGAAGGCGACCGGGAACACGAACAGATAGGCGAACGCCATGCCGAGGTAGAACAGCAGGATGCTCGAAACGAGCAGCGGCACGGCGAGGCGCTTCTCGTGCCGGTACAGCCCAGGCGCGACGAACGCCCAGATCTGGTAGAGCACGAACGGCACCGAAATTACCGCCGCCGCCGCGAGCGTGAGGCGCAGGGGCGTCAGAAACGGCGAGGCGACGTCGGTCGCGATCATGCTCGCGCCCTTGGGCAGCACGTCGATCAGCGGCTTGGCCAGCAGCGCATACACCTCGCTCGAGAACGGCACCAGCGCGAGAAACACCACGCCGACCACGATCACCGCGTACAGCAGGCGGTTGCGCAGCTCGATCAGATGCGAGACGAGGCTGCCGGCGCCGCCCGCGGCGGTGGCGTCAGCGCCGCTTTGTGCGGGAGACTCGTTTGGCTCGGCCATGACGGCGGGGAGATTGCACGGACTTGCGGGGGGATTTTTTTCTTGTCAGCGCGCGCTCGTTCCGGGCGGCGGGCGGCGGCGCGATGGTGTTCGGTGGCGACGTTACGGGCGCGCTGGCCGGCACGGTCTGGATCTGCTCGAACAGCTTGCCGGAGGTGTCCTCCATGAGGCGCCGGGTTTCATCCAGTTCCTGCTTGAGCTTGTGCAGTTCGGACAGGTCGGCATTGTGCAGCTCGCGGTCGAAATCCTGTTTGACGTCCGCGACGAAGCGGCGGATTTTCGCGGTCCAGCGGCCGGCGGCGCGCGCCACTTCCGGCAGCCGCTTCGGTCCGAGCACGATGAGCGCCACCAGGCCGATGACTACCAGCTCGGAAAAACCGACGTCGAACATGGGTGCGCCCGCGCCGCCGCGGGCTCAGGTTTTGGTCTTTTCCTTGGAGGTGACTTCGGCGTCGATGACGCGCCCCGCGTCGGAAATCTTCTTATCGCCACCGGCGGGCGGCTCGGGGGGCTTGTTCTCTTCGTCCTTCATCGACTGCTTGAAATTCTTGATCGCGCTGCCGAGGTCGCCGCCGAGGCTGCGCAGCTTCTTGGTGCCGAAAATCAGGAGGACGATCGCCAGAACGATCAGCCAGTGCCAAATACTGAATGTACCCATGCTTCTTCTCCAAAAATGGTGCGCGGAATCCGGATGGCCGCTGTCACTTCCCGCCCTTGCGGGCGGCCTTCTCCTCGAGACCCGAAACGCCGAAACGTCGGTCAAGCTCAGACAGAATATCATCCGGCTTAAGCCCCTGATGCGCAAGCAGCACCAGGGTGTGGAACCAGAGATCGGCGGTTTCGTGCACAATCTTCGCCTTGTCACCGGTCTTGGCCGCGAGCACGGCCTCGGTGGCCTCCTCGCCGATCTTTTTCAGGATCGCGTCGAGGCCCTTGGCGTACAGCCCGGCCACGTACGACGAATCGGGCGCCGCGCCCTTGCGCGCCTCGAGTACCGCGGCCAGCTTGTTCAATGTGTCGGACATTACTTTTTGTAAATCTCGTCAGGTTGCTTCAGCACCGGCTCCGCGCTCGTCCAGCGGCCGTTTTCCAGGCGCTGGTAGAAGCAGCGCTCGCGGCCGGTGTGGCAGGCGATGCCGCCGACCTGCTCGACAATGAGCAACACCGCGTCATTGTCGCAGTCCAGCCGGATTTCCTGCACCCGCTGCACATGCCCGGATTCCTCGCCCTTGCGCCAGAGCTTCCGGCGCGAGCGCGACCAGTAAACCGCGCGGCCCTCGTTGGCCGTCGCCGCAAGCGCCTCGCGGTTGGCCCAGGCGAGCGTCAGCACCTTGCCGGTCGTCGCCTCCTGCGCGATCACCGGCAC
>CAKKQL010000107.1 GCA_919902095.1 Acidiferrobacterales bacterium | reverse complement strand
GTTTCGACGCATGACCACGCGCCTGAACCTGCTGCCGTGGCGCGAGATGCGCCGCAAGGAACAAGACCGCCAGCTGCTCACCGTTGCCGGCGGCGCCTGGATGCTGATGGTTCTGATCGTGTTGTACGCCTATCTGCACGTCAGCGCCCTCAAGGACAACCAGGCCAAACGCAACGAGTTCCTGCAGCAGGAGATCGCGCGCGTCGAACAGGAGATCAAGGAGATCGCCGACCTCCGGAAGCAACGTGAGGCACTGATCGCACGCATGAACGTCATCTATCAATTACAGGCCGACCGCATCCAGGTGGTGCACGTGTTCGATGAGCTTACGCGCAAGCTGCCCGAAGGCGTGTACCTGACTGCGTTCAAGTATTCCGGCAGCAACATCTCGCTCCAGGGGGTGGCCCAGTCGAACGCGCGCGTATCGGCATTCATGCGCAACCTGTCCGGCTCCAACTGGTTTGCCGATCCGGAGCTTGAGGTGATCAACGTAAGGGACAAGGGCGGCGATCGCGTGAGCGAGTTCTCGCTCAGGGTGAAGCAGGTGGCGAAGCAGAAGAAACCCGCGGAGGCTGGTGCATGAGCTTCCTCGACGACCTGCGCAACATAAACCCGAACGACATATCGTCCTGGCCGCTGCCAGTCAGGATCGGCGGCGTCGCCGTGGTTGGCTTGCTGATTCTGGCGGCCGGTTTCTGGTTTTTCATCCAGGGTGGGCTCGACGAGTATGCCGCCGCCACGAAGAAGGAAGACGAACTGCGTGAGACGTTTTTGAACAAGAAGGCGCTGGCGGTGAACCTGCCGGCCTACAAGCAGCAGATGGAGGACATGCGCCGCACCTTCGGCAGCCTGCTGCGCCAGCTCCCCAACACCACCGAGGTGCCCGACCTGCTCGTGGACATCACCCAGGCCGGCCTCGGGCGCGGGCTCGAATTCGTACTGTTCCGGCCGGAGAAGGAGCAGCCCAGGGATTTTTACGCCGAGTTCCCCATCAGCCTTGAGGTGCGGGGGACATACCACGACCTCGGCCAGTTCGTCAGCGACGTGGCTTCCCTGCCGCGTATTGTTACCTTCGGTGATATCAGCATCAGCATCGGGACCGCCAAGGGCAACCTGCTGACCATGTCGGCCAAGGCCAGAACCTATCGTTATCTGGATGAAGGTGCCGATGCCGGCAAGGACAAGGGGCCGGCGAAGCCCGGCAAGAGGAACTAGGGATGCGACACGGGTGGCGGACAGGAGGGATAGCATGGGCGGTGTTGATGCTTGTCGCCTGCGGCAGCGACAGCTTTGAGGATTTGCGGGAGTTTTCGAAGAGTGCGCATGCGGATCGCAAGCCGCGTGTCGAGCCGCTGCCGGAACTTAAGCCGCAGGAGGTATTCGCCTACAATCCGGCGAACCTGACCGACCCGTTTGCGCCGCAGAACATCAGGCCGGCGCGCGGCGCCAAGGCGGGCGGCGAATCGCATCCCGACCTCAACCGGCGTAAGGAGCCGCTCGAGGAGTACCCGCTCGATGCGCTCAAGATGGCGGGCACGCTGTCGCGCGGCAAGCAGACGTGGGCGGTGGTTCAGGCGCCGGACGGGACGGTCCACCGCGTAAAGGTGGGCGATCATCTGGGCCAGAATTTCGGTACGGTCACCCGCATCAGCGATGACAAGGTCGATCTGATCGAGCTCACGCAGGGGCCGGCCGGGGACTGGGTCGAGCGCGAAGCCAATCTGACGTTGACGGAATAAGATGCAGAAGTGGTACAGGGAGGTACCGGTTACGAAGCTGAGGATGCAAAGCGAGGCGCGACTATGCTAAGGCTTGACAGGTGGAGGTGTGGAATGACGATTACCGGTCGACTGCTGATCGCAGCGCTGTGCATGACGCTCGCCCCGACGGTGCTGGCGGGCGAGCTTCAGGGACTCGCATGGGAAACCGAGAGCGGCGCCACGGTCCTGCGCGTTCAGGTTAACGGCGAGACCACGTTCGAAGCCATGACGCTCGAACGCGGTCAGCGCCTGCGTGTCAGCTTCCCGGACAGCACATTGTCACCCGTGCTCAAGGAGCCGGGCGCCCAGGGGCTGGTGAAAGGGGTTTATCCCTATCTCGCGGAAACCGGCGCGGCCGTCAATGTTGATCTGCTGCTGACCGAGCCCGGCGAGATGGAAGTGCGCCGGGCGCCGGGCGGGTATCGCGTCGTCGTCACCGCCGCCGGGGCACCCAGGCCGTCGGTAGTCCAGGCGCAGCCGGAGAAGCTCACCAACGGCATAGCGCCAGTGACGGCGCTGACGTCGGCGGATGACCGCACTGTGATCGAAGATATGGTTTATGCGCGGCTGCCCGGCGACCGCATCCAGGTCACGCTGAAGATGTCGAAGGCCCCGAGCGAGCCGCAGTCGTTCACGATCACCAACCCGGCGCGCATCTCGCTCGATTTCCCCGGCACACGGCTCGCCGCCACCAGCAAGACGCTGGCGGTCAAGGAAGGCGCCGTCACCAGCGTCACCGCCATCCCGGCCGAGGATCGCACGCGCGTGGTGCTGAGCCTGGTGAAGCCGGTATCCTATTCCACCGCCATCGATGGCAATACTTTCGTGGTGACGCTGGATCCGCCAGCGACAACCATCGGCGGGACCGAAGCGCCCAAGACCACGCGCTTCGCCAGCAGCCGGCGCGACGCGCGCTTCAGTCTCAAGGACATCGATTTCCGTCGCGGGCCACTGGGCGACGGCAAGATCATCGTGACGCTTTCGGACCCGACGGTCGGCATCGATGTCCGCGAGCAGGCCGGCGAGATCCTGCTCGATTTCCAGAACACCTCGATACCGCCCGAACTCCAGCGCCGGCTTGACGTCGTAGACTTCGCAACGCCGGTGCAGACCGTCGATACCTTTGCCCAAGGCACCAGCACGCGCATGGTCATCGTGCCCAAGGGCAAGTACGAGCACGCGGCCTATCAGGCCGGCAATGTCTTCACCGTCAGTGTCAAGCCGGTCGTCGAGAAGGCAGACGGGAAGAAAGCCGACGAGTTTGGCTATACGGGTGAAAAACTCTCGCTTAATTTCCAGAACATCGACGTACGCGCGGCGCTGCAGGTGCTCGCGGATTTCACCGGTCTCAACTTCGTCATCAGCGACACGGTGCGCGGCAGCCTGACCTTGCGGCTCAAGGACGTGCCCTGGGACCAGGCGCTCGACCTGATCGTCGATAATAAGAACCTGGCGGTGCGTCGCAAGGGCACCATCGTCACGATCGCGCCGGCCCCGGAAGTGGCGGCCAAGGAGAAGGCGCAATTTGAGGCCGCCAAGGCCGCGGTCGAACTCGAGCCGCTGGTCTCGGAACTCATTCAGATCAATTACGCCAAGGCCGAGGAGATCGCGACGTTGCTCAAGTCGATCAAGGCGGTGCCCGGCACGACCAGTCAGGAACATCCGGTATTCGGCGCCACGGCCACCGGCTCCACCACCGCGGCCCAACCGGCCACGGCGAGCAACACGCTGCTGTCGCCGCGCGGCCAGGTGACGGTGGATGCGCGTACCAACTCGATCCTTGTCCAGGACACGCCGGCCAAGATCCGCGAAGTACGCAAGCTGATTGCCCAGCTCGATCAGCCGATCCGCCAGGTGATGATCGAGTCGCGCCTGGTCGAAGCCACCGACAATTTCAGCCGCTCGCTGGGTGCGCGCCTGGGCCATAAAACCGATCAGGGCTCAGGCGTCGGAAACACCCGCACGATCACGACCGGCCAGCTGGAGCAGGGGGTGAACGTGTTTAATGGCAGCACCTTTGAAGTGACCCCCGGCGGGCTGAACGTGAATTTGCCCTCACCCGGTATCGGTACCAGTGGCGCCGGTGTGATTTCCATCCTTTTGACCCGGGGCTCCAAGGTTCTGGACCTCGAACTGTCCGCGCTCGAGCAGGAGGGCAAGGGCAAGATCGTATCGAGCCCGCGCATCATCACGGCCAACCAGAAAAAGGCCACCATCGAGCAGGGTCAGGAGCGCGTGTTCACCACCTCGGTGCTCGGCGTGGGTACGGTGGTGACCAAGAAGGCCACGCTCAAGCTTGAGGTCACGCCCCAGATCACACCGGACGATCGTGTGAACCTGGATGTCAACGTTACCAAGGACAACTTCGCTGATGCCACCAGCGGCCTGCTCAACGTCAAGCAAATCAATACATCTGTGCTGCTCGACAACGGCGAAACCGTAGTGATTGGCGGCATCTATGAGCAGGATCGCAACGACACCGTCACGCAGGTGCCGTTCTTCGGTGATATCCCGTTGCTCGGCTGGCTGTTCAAGAGCAAGGAATTCAAGGACAACAAGACTGAGCTGCTGATCTTCCTTACACCGCGCATCCTGGCGCCGCAGGCGGGCCTGCGCTGAACGGCGGATTCCCCGCCAAGCTGCCGGCCCACGCCGGCGGCTTGATTTATTCCGGTGATACTGGCATATCCGGGGCATGAATCCTCCGGGCGATGCGTTGCACGGCACCGGCCGCGGCGCCGCGGCGGCAGGTCCGGCGCAGGCACCGTCGTCGGCCGCCGTTTCCGACGCGACCTTGCCGCCGCCGTCACCGGAGTCGAAGACCTCCAATGTCTTCCTGGTCGGGCCGATGGGGGCGGGCAAATCGACCATCGGCCGCTGCCTCGCCGAGCTGTTGCAAAAGGAATTCCTGGATTCGGACCACGAGATCGAGGCGCGCACCGGTGCCAGTGTTTCGCTCATCTTCGAGGTCGAGGGCGAGGCCGGTTTTCGCCGCCGCGAGGCGTCGGTCATCGACGATCTCACACAGCGGCGCAACCTGGTGCTGGCCACCGGCGGCGGCGCGGTGCTGTCGGCGGACAATCGCGCACGGCTGCGCGCGCGCGGCCTGGTGGTGTACCTGCATGCGCCGCTCGACATGCTCGTCAAGCGCATGCGTCACGACCGTCACCGCCCGCTGTTGCAGACGGCCGACCCGCGCCGCACCCTGGAGGAGATTCTCAAGGCGCGCGAGCCGCTTTATCGCGAGGCCGCCGATGTCGTGGTCGAGACCTCAAGCCATGCGCCCATGACCGTGGCGCGCGAGATCGTGAAGCAGCTGAAGGACATATTGCCGGACGGCACATTGAATGAAGACGCTTGAACTGGACCTGGGCGACCGCAGCTATCCGATCTATATCGGCACCGGCCTGCTTGCGCGTGCCGAACTGCTGACGTCCTATATTCATGGCGCGCGCGTGGCGATCGTCAGCAACACCACCGTGGCGCCGCTGTATCTCGCCAGGGTGCGCGCGGCGCTGACACGCTATCAGCCGCTTGACGTAATCTTGCCCGACGGTGAACAGCACAAGACCCTTGAGGTGCTGAACCGCATCTTCGATGCGCTGCTGCAAAACCGTTGTGATCGCCAGACCACGATCATCGCCCTCGGCGGCGGTGTGGTCGGCGACATGGCCGGCTTCGCCGCCGCGGTGTACCAGCGCGGCGTGCCGTTCATCCAGGTGCCGACGACGCTGCTGGCGCAGGTGGACTCGTCGGTCGGCGGCAAGACCGGCGTCAACCACGCGCTCGGCAAGAACATGATCGGCGCGTTCTACCAGCCGCGTGCGGTCGTGATCGATACCGACACGCTCGGCACGCTTCCTGACCGCGAGCTTTCGGCGGGGCTGGCGGAGGTCATAAAATACGGTCTCATCCGCGACCCGGGATTTTTCGAATGGTTGGAAGCGCACATGGACCGGTTGCTGGTGCGCGACCCGGCGGCGCTGGCCGAGGCGATTTACCGCTCGTGCCGCAACAAGGCCGAGGTGGTGGTGGCGGACGAAAAGGAGGCCGGCGCGCGCGCGCTACTCAATCTCGGCCATACCTTCGGCCATGCCATTGAAACCGGCATGGGTTACGGCGCCTGGCTGCATGGCGAGGCCGTGGCCGTCGGCATGGTGATGGCAGCCGATCTGTCGCGCCGCCTCGGCTGGCTGAAAGAGGCGGAGGTCACGCGCATCCGTGCGCTGATCGAACGCGCCCGCCTGCCGGTGCAGGCGCCGCCGACGCTGTCCGCGGCGCGGTTTCGCGAGCTCATGAGCGTGGACAAGAAGGTGCTGGCGGGCAAGCTGCGGCTGGTGCTGCTGAAGCAGCTCGGCGAGGCGGTGATCACGGCCGATGTGCCCGCGGCGGCACTCGACGAGACGCTCAACGCCGCCCGCGCCGCAGCGTAAAAAAGCAATTCACAGGATTCACAGGATTTTTCAGGATTAACAAGATTAAAACCAAGTAAGCTTTACGACTTAATCCTGTAAATCCTGTGAAGACTTTTTGATGCTCGCCCTCTACGCTGCCACCGACGAAACCTCGCGCGGCCGGCAGTATCCCGAGCCGCGCCCGACGCACCGTTCCGAATACCAGCGCGACCGCGACCGCATCATCCATAGCGCGGCGTTCCGGCGCCTGGAGTACAAGACCCAGGTGTTCGTGAATCACGAGGGCGACCTCTACCGCACGCGCCTGACGCATTCCATCGAGGTCGCCCAGATCGGTCGCACCATCGCCCGGGCGCTGAAACTGAACGAGGACCTGACCGAGGCCATCGCGCTCGCGCACGACCTCGGCCACACGCCCTTCGGCCACGCCGGCCAGGATGCGCTGAACGAATGCATGAAGGATTTTGGCGGCTTCGAGCACAACCTGCAGTCACTGCGCGTGGTGGACATGCTTGAAGAGCGCTATGCCGAGTTCCCCGGTCTCAACCTCATTTTTGAAACGCGCGAGGGCGTGCTCAAACACTGCGCGCTCAAGAAGGCCGCCGAACTCGGCGAACTCGGGCGGCGCTTCCTCGAAAAGCAACAGCCCGGCCTCGAGGCCCAGCTCGCCAACGTCGCCGACGAGATCGCCTACAACAACCACGACGTGGACGACGGCCTGCGCGCCGGCCTCGTCACCGTCGCGCAGTTGCGGGAGGTGCGCCTGTTCGCCGGGCAATACGACGCGGTAATCAGGCACTACCCGGACCTGCCCGCGCGCCGCGTCATTTACGAGACCGTGCGGCGCATGATCGGTCAGGTGGTGACCGACCTGATCGAGGAAACCGCGCGGCGCATCGCCGATGCCAGGGTGCACTCCATCGAGGACGTCAGACACCAGCCGGCGCCGCTGGTGGCCTACACCGACCCGGTGCGCGAGCAGACGCTCGAACTCAAGCGCTTCCTGCGCCAGAACCTCTATCAGCACGAGAGCGTGAAGCGCGTGACCGACGGCTCGGTGCGGTTCCTCAAGGAACTGTTCCAGGTATTCATGGAAGATACCCGCCGGTTGCCGCCGCAGTACCAGGGCAAGCTGCGGGCGGCGGTAGGCGACGAGGAAAAGGCGCGTGTCGTCGCGGACTATGTCGCCGGCATGACCGACCGTTATGCCCTGCGCGAGCACGCGCGCCTGACCGGTTCCGGCCTCGGCCCCTGACCCGTCCGCCCGCGATTTCCGGCCAAAAATGCCGGTATTGTGCGGTTTTTCCCGGTTTTTCCATTGAACCGCCGGCAAGCCATCGGTATACTTTTCGGCCCTTTGCGCGCGATCTTCAGCGTGTTTCAGCCCTTCCAGGAGCCGCCGGCCAGCCGGCGCAAGCGGTGAACGAGTGACACAGTCTGACGCAACCCGGCCGGGGGGTCTGTACGATCCCGCCAGCGAACACGACGCCTGCGGTGTCGGCTTCGTCGTGGACATGAAGGGCCGCCGCTCGCACGCGATCGTCGAGCAGGGCCTGACCATCCTCAAAAACCTGCAACACCGCGGCGCCTGCGGCTGCGAGGAAAACACCGGCGACGGCGCCGGCATCCTGATCCAGATTCCGCATGCATTTTTGACGCACGAGTGTGAAAAACTCGGTGTGAAGCTCCCGGTGGCCGGCGAGTACGGCACTGGCCTCGTGTTCCTGCCGCGCGACGCCGGCCAGCGTGCCGAGTGCGAAAAACTTTTCGAAGGCATTGTGCGCGAGGAGAGCCAGGTCGTGCTCGGCTGGCGCGACGTGCCGGTGGACGATTCCTCGCTCGGCCCGACGGCGCGCGCCTGCGAGCCGGTATTCCGACAGATCTTCATCGGCCGTGGCGGTAGCGTGAAGGACGCGGCGCTGTTTGAGCTCAAGCTCTACGTCATCCGCAAGCGCATCGAGCACGCGATTGCGAGCTCGGCCATCGCCGAGCGCAACCTCTTTTATATCCCGAGCCTGTCGGCGCGCACCTTCGTGTACAAGGGAATGCTCACGCCCGACCAGGTCGAGAAGCTGTTCCCCGACCTGCGCGACGCGGCGCTCGACTCGGCACTCGCGCTGGTGCACTCGCGTTTTTCGACCAACACCTTCCCGTCGTGGCCGCTGGCGCACCCGTTCCGTTTCATCGCCCACAACGGCGAAATCAACACCCTGCGCGGCAACATCAACTGGATGCGCGCGCGCGAGGCGTTGTGCGCCTCGCCGCTGTTCGGCGACGACCTGAAGAAGATTCTCCCGATTGTGGTCGAGAATGGCTCCGACTCGGCCACGTTCGACAATGTGCTCGAGTTCCTGCACATGGCCGGGCGCGAACTGCCGCACGCCGTGCTCATGATGATTCCCGAGGCCTGGAGCGGGCACGAAATGATGGACGCCGAACGCAAGGCGTTCTACGAGTTCCACGGCTGCCTGATGGAGCCGTGGGACGGCCCGGCCTCGATCGCCTTTACCGACGGCGCCGTCATCGGCGCCGTGCTCGACCGCAACGGCCTGCGCCCGTCGCGCTACTACGTCACCAAGGACGGCCTGGTGGTCATGGCCTCCGAGGTCGGCGTGCTCGACATCCCGCCGGAGAACGTGCTCATCAAGGAACGCCTGCACCCGGGCCGCATCTTCCTCGTGGATACGCGCGAGGGCCGCATCATCGACGATGCCGAGCTCAAGAAGCGCTATACCGCGGCGCAGCCTTATAAGAAGTGGCTGGACGAGGGCCTGGTGCCGCTGGCTTCATTGCCGGCGCCGGCGGCGGTTCCCGAGCCGGACCATGCCACGGTGCTCGCGCGCCAGCAGGTGTTCGGTTACACCCACGAAGATTTGCGCCTGCTGATGGCGCCGATGGCGGCGAAGGGCGAGGAGCCCCTGGGCTCCATGGGCAATGACGCCGCGCTCGCGGTGCTGTCGGAGCGTCCGCGGCTGCTGTACGACTATTTCAAGCAGCTGTTCGCGCAGGTGACCAATCCGCCGCTCGACGCCATTCGCGAAGAGCTGGTGACGCAGATCGAGACGCCGCTCGGTCCCGAGCGCAACCTGCTCGCGCCCGGCCCCGAAAGCTGCCGGCTGCTCAAACTCAAGGCGGCAATCCTCGACAACGCGGAACTGGCCAAAATTCGCACGCTCGACAAGCCCGGTTTCAGGGCCGTGACGCTGCCGATGTTGTTCCCGGCCGGTTCCGGGGGGCGGGGCCTCACGCGCGCCATGGACGAGCTATGCGAAAAGGCGAGCGCCGCCATTCGTGACGGTGCAAGCTTTATCATTCTTTCCGATCGCGGCACGGACGTGCGCCAGATGCCGGTCCCGGCGCTGCTCGCGACCGCCGGCGTGCACCATCACCTGGTGCGCGCCGGCACGCGCGTCAAGGTCGGGCTCATCGTCGAGTCCGGCGAGCCGCGCGAGGTGCACCACATGGCGCTGCTGCTTGGCTACGGCGCCGGCGCGGTCAATCCGTATCTCGCCTTTGAAACTTTCGACGACATGATTCGCGAGCAGTTGCTGGCGGGCGTGGACGCCGCCGGCGCGGTCAGGAATTATCTCAAGGCGCTGAACAAGGGCGTGGTGAAGGTGATCTCGAAGATGGGCATTTCCA
>CAKKQL010000106.1 GCA_919902095.1 Acidiferrobacterales bacterium | reverse complement strand
TGGACGAGCTCGAGGCCTCGGAATTCCTGCTCGAAAAGCTGCGCGGCACCAAGAATAACGCCGAATTCTTCGATTCCATGCGGCGCTAGGCGCGCCCTTGCCCCGTTTCCGGATATTGCATAGAATGCGCGCCCTTTGAGGCGTCGCCCGCGTCCGGGCGACAACGAGGTCAAGACATGAAAGCCGGCATCCATCCCGAATACAAGGACATCCAGGTCAACTGCAGCTGCGGCAACCAGTTCGCCACGCGCTCGACCCTGGGACACGAGCTGCACATCGAGGTGTGCTCCAACTGCCATCCGTTCTTCACCGGCAAGCAGAAGATCATGGACACCGAGGGCCGCGTCGAGAAGTTCCGCCAGAAGTACGCCCGCAAGACCTAACGGACGGGCTCACACCCGTGATGCGGTTTACCGGAAAGGCGCTCCTCGTGAGCGCCTTTTTGCTTTATGGCGCCCCGCTTCCGCTTGCTCTCCTCCACGCCGCGCCGAAGACGCCGGCCGTTGCGTCCACCGAGGTGGTGCAGGTGCGCCACGCGCTTGACGGCGACAGCCTGCTGCTCAGCGACGGGCGGCAGGTGCGCCTCATCGGCGTCAACACGCCGGAAATTGATCCATCCTCGCACCGTGGCGGCCACGACAAGCGCCATGCCGTCACGCCACAACCGCTGGCACGCGAGGCGCAGCGCTTCACCGCCGCACACGTGGACGGCAAGACCGTAACGCTGCATTTCGAGACTGAGCGCACCGACCGTTACCAGCGGTTGCTGGCGCACGTCACGCTCCCGGACGGCACCCGTCTCGAAGAGGCGCTGCTACGCGAGGGGCTGGGCTGGATGGTGGCGATCCCGCCCAATGTCGCGGAACTCGCGCGTTTACAAACGGCGGAAGACGGCGGGCGCGGCGGGCGGCGCGGCGTGTGGGGACGACCCGAATACCAGCCGGTCGCGGCCGAGCGGCTGACGACCAAGGACGCGGGCTTTTTGATCGTCAGCGGCACGGTCCGCGCCGTGCACCAGAGCTCGTACGCCTACTATTTCGAACTCGCGCCGCATGCGAACCTGCTGGTGCCGCGCGCGGAATGGAACCGCTACTTCGCCAGTCTGTATGCGCGTCCGCAGACGCTCGTGGGGCGCCGGATCGTGGCACGCGGCTGGGCCAGCGCCCACGACGGCCGGCTGCGCCTGCGTGTAGCCCATCCGGCCATGCTAACATTGGTCAATTAGTTATCAGCTTTGAAATTAGGTTTAGCTGACAACTGATGACTGACCACTGATCACTACACCCCATGACCCGATCGTCACGTTTGCTACGTTGGCTCTTCGGCGCCGCTGCACTAACGGGCGTCCTCGCCGCGTGCGTCACCAATCCGGTGAGCGGCACGCCCGACCTTGTGTTCATGTCCGAGGCCCAGGAAATTTCACTCGGCCGGCAGAACGATCCGAAAATCCGCCAGCAGTATGGCGTCTACAACGACCCCAAACTGCAAGCCTACGTGCAGCGCGTGGGCGAGCGGCTGGCGAAGCAGAGCCACCGCCCGCACCTCAAGTACACCTTCACCGTGCTCGATGGCGACGAGGTCAATGCCTTCGCGCTGCCGGGCGGCTACATCTACATCACCCGCGGCATCATGGCCTACATCCAGAACGAGGCCGAGCTCGCCGCCGTGCTCGGCCACGAGATCGGCCACGTGACCGCGCGCCACGGCGTCAACCAGTACACGCGCGCGATGACGGCGCAGATCGGCGCCGGCATTCTGTCCCAAGTCGTGCCCGGACTCGGCAACCAGATCGGCCAGGAGTTGATCAACGTCATCGGCAACGCGTTGCTGTCGGGTTACGGGCGCGAGGACGAGCTCCAGGCCGACCGCCTCGGCGCCGAGTACATCGCGCGCAACAACTACGACCCCGAGGCCGTCATCGGCGTCGTCAGCATCCTGAAAAACCAGGAGGAGTTCGAGAAAAAGCGCGCCGCCGCCGAAAACCGCGAACCGCAGGTGTACCACGGCGTGTTCGCCTCGCACCCAAGCGCGGATGACCGGCTGCAGCAGGCCGTCGCCGAGGCGCAGAAGTTCAAGACCGGCGCCGCCACCAGGCTGGCGCGCGAGGATTACCTCAAGCAGCTCGACGGCACCGTGTTCGGCGACAGCCCGCGCGAAGGCGTGCGCCGCGGATCGAGCTTCTACCACCGCGACCTCAATTTCGCAGTCGACTTTCCCGCCGGCTGGAAAATTGTCAACCAACCCAAATCCGTCAGCGGCGTCAGCCCTAACCAGGGGGCGCTGCTCGACCTGAGCACGGCCGACATCGGCAAGACCGCGAACCCACGCGAGTTCATGACCGCCCGCCTCAAGCTCGGCGACCTCACGCGCGAAGGCGCGGTCGCAGGCACGCAACTGCCGTCGCACACGGCGGTGAGCTACATCAACACCCCGTTCGGCAAACGCAATGCGCGCGTGAGTGTGGTGTACCTGGGTCCGCGCGCGTACGTGTTTCACGGCACCACCAAGGCGCCGGAGGAGCTGGACAAGATCGACCCGCTGTTCCTCGCCACGGCAAAGAGCCTGCGGCCGCTCAACGCCCAGGAAAAGAAACTCGCCGAGGGCCTGCTTATCAAGGTGCGCAAGGCCGCCGCCGGCGAGACGTTCGCGGGGCTCGCACGGAAGTCGCCGCTCACCAGCTACAGCGAATCCATCCTGCGGCTGATCAATGCCCGGTTTCCCGAGGGCGAGCCCAAGCCCGGCGACTTCATCAAGGTGATCGAATGACCAAAGACCCGAAACAGGCGGCGCTCGACTACCACGCGCAACCGACGCCCGGAAAAATCGGCATCGCCACCACCAAGCCGTGCACCACCCAGGCGGAACTCGCGCTCGCCTACACGCCGGGCGTAGCCGAGCCGGTGCGCGAGATCGCGCGCGATCCCGATGCCGCCTACCGCTACACCATCAAGGGCAATCTGGTCGCGGTCATCACCGACGGTACCGCGGTGCTGGGCCTGGGCAACGTCGGCGCGCTCGCCGGCAAACCGGTGATGGAAGGCAAGGCAGTGCTGTTCAAGCGCTTCGCCGACATCGATGTGTTCGACATCGAGGTCAACGCCAAGACGCCGCAGGAGTTCATCAATACCGTGGTTGCGATCGCGCCCACGTTCGGCGGCATTAACCTCGAGGACATCGCCGCGCCGGCATGCTTCGAGATCGAACGCGCGTTGTCGGAGAAGCTCGACATCCCGGTGTTCCACGACGACCAGCACGGCACCGCGGTCATCATTTGCGCCGGCCTGCTGAACGCGCTCGAACTGCAGGGCAAGAACCTGGCCTCGGCGCGCATCACCTGCCTCGGCGCCGGCGCCGCCGGCATCGCCTCGCTCAACCTGCTGGAGGCCATGGGCGCGAACCGCGCCAACATGCTGGTGGTGGACCGCAAGGGCGTGATCCAGACGGAGCGCACCGACCTGAATGACCAGAAGCACGCCTTTGCCGTCAAAACCGGCAAGCGCACACTGGCCGACGCCATGCGCGACGCCGACGTGTTCATCGGCGTTTCCGGCCCGAACCTGGTCACGCCCGAAATGATCGCGTCCATGGCGCCGAAGCCGATCGTGTTCGCGCTCGCCAACCCCGACCCGGAAATCAGCCCGGAAGCGGCGCGCGCGGCGCGCGCCGACCTCATCATGGCCACCGGCCGCTCGGACTACCCCAACCAGGTCAACAACGTGCTCGGCTTTCCGTTCATCTTCCGCGGCGCGCTCGACGTGCGCGCGCGGCGCATCACGCGCGAGATGCAGGTGGCCGCGGCGCGGGCGCTGGCGAAGCTGGCGCACGAGCCGGTACCGCAGGAAGTCCTCAAGGCCTACAACCTGCAGAGTCTCGAATTCGGCCCGGGGTACATCATCCCCAAACCGCTCGATCCGCGCCTGCTCGCGCTCGTACCGCCGGCGGTGGCGCGCGCCGCCATCGACTCGGGCGTGGCGCGCGCGCCCTATCCGGCGCACTACCCGCGCTGACAACTGCAACATCGGGATATAGACAGGATTCACAGGATTAAAGCAAAATCGGGTTTGTCCGGTTTTAAGTTCTAATCCTGTTAATCCTGTCCATTTTGGTTTTTTTGATTCAATGAAATACCCACCGCCGCAGACGCTCGCCGACTGGATCCGCTGGGCCGAGCGCCACTTAAAGCGCGCCAAGCTTTACTTCGGCCACGGCACCGAGACCGCGCTCGACGAAGCCGCCTGGCTCGTGGGACATGCGGCCGGACTGGCGCCGGCGGAGCTTGAGGCTCATCTAAATGACGCGCCGGCACCGGCGCAACTGGAAAAAATCCGCTCCCTGGTCGAGCGCCGCATCACCACGCGCAAGCCGCTCGCCTACCTGCTCCAGGAGGCCTGGTTCGCGGACCTGAAGTTCTACGTGGACGAGCGCGTGCTCGTGCCACGCTCGCTCACCGGCGAGTACATCCTCGAACGGTTCCAGCCGTGGATCGCGCCGGAGAAAGTACAGCACGCGCTCGACCTCTGCACCGGCAGCGGCTGCATCGCCGTGGCGCTGGCGCACGCCTTTCCGCAGGCACGGGTGGATGCGACCGACATTTCCGACGCTGCGCTGGCGGTGGCGCGCATCAATATTGAGGCCCACGGTCTGCGCGAACGCGTGCGTCTGATCAAATCGGATTTGTTCGGGGCGCTGGATGGCAGCCGCTACGACCTGATCGTCACCAACCCTCCGTACGTGTCGCGCGCGGACATGGAATCGCTGCCTGCCGAGTATCGCCACGAGCCCGCGCTTGGCCTCGCCGCCGGCGAGCACGGACTCGACGTTGTCGTGCGCATTCTGGCGCAGGCCGCCGACCACCTGAATGCCGGCGGCCTGCTCGTGGCCGAGGTCGGCAACAGCCACGCCGCACTCGCCGCGGCGTTTCCCGAGGTCCCGTTCCTGTGGCTCACGAACGCGGCCGGCGACGAGAGCGTGTTCCTGCTCACCGCAGCGCAACTCGCCCAGCACCGATCCCGCTTCGCGGCAATGACCTGAAGCAGCGCGTCCACCCGGCGGTTTGCCCGGCGTGAAACGCGGCATTACACTGGCTTGACCCCCCGCGGCGACGAACCCGTGTTGCTGACCGACATCCTCGAAACCAACGCGCGGCAATTCCCGCACAAGCCCGCGCTCGTGATGCGCATGGGCTACCGCACCGTGTCGCTGAGCTACCGCCAGGTGCACGAGCTCGCCATCCGGAGCGCGCGTCTGCTCGAGCGTCTCGGTGTGCAGCCGGGAGACCGTGTGCCGCTGCTCGCGCCCAACTCGCCCTACTGGATTTGCCTGTTCTGGGGCGCGCTGCTGCGCGGCGCGGTGCTGGTGCCGCTCAACATTCAGATGACGGCCGCGATGGTCGCGCGCGTTGCCGAACAGACCGGGGCGCGCGTACTGTTCAAGCACCGGCACTTCCGCGAACCGCCGCCGGGGCTCGTGGTGCACGACCTCGAGTTGCTGCCCGAGGACCTGGCCGGCCTCGGCGCCGCCGGCTTCACGAAGGCGCCGGCGCAGGAAACCGACCTGGTCCAGATCCTCTACACCTCCGGCACCACCGGCGACCCCAAGGGCGTGATGCTGACGCACCGCAACCTCGGCGCCAACCTCGAGGCCATCGCGCGCGCCGTTCCGGTGGCACCCACCGACCGGTTTCTGTCGATCCTGCCGCTGTCGCACATGTTCGAGCAGATGGCGGGCTTCCTGGTGCCGTTCCGCGCCGGCGCCACGATTGCCTACGCCCACTCCCTGCCGGCCATCCCGGAGCTGCTGCGCGAGCACCGCATCACCAAGATGGCCGCCGTGCCCGAATTCCTGAAGCTGACGCTGAACAAGATCGAGCCCCGGCAGCCGGGGCTGCGGCAGGCGTTCAACGCGCTGCTGCGCCTCGCCGACCTCGTCGGCATGCCGGCGGTGCAGCGCCTGCTGTTCTGGCCGCTGCACCGCCGCCTCGGCGGGCGGCTGCGGGTGATCGCCTCCGGCGGCGCGGCGCTCGACCCCAAGCTCGAGCGCAAATGGAATGCGCTCGGCTTCACCGTGCTGCAGGGTTACGGCCTCACCGAAACCTCGCCCGTGGTTACGACCAACACCGAGCAGTCACGCCGCCCGGGCTCGGTCGGGCGCGCGCTGCCGGGCGTGCAGGCGTGCATCGCGCCCGACGGCGAGATTCTGGTCAAGGGCGCGAGCGTGTTCCAGGGCTACTTCCGCGACCCGGAGCGGACACGCGCGGCGTTCACCGACGACGGCTGGTACCGCACCGGCGACATCGGCGAGCTCGACCGCGACGGCTACCTCTACATCCGCGGCCGCAAGAAATACATGATCCTCGGTCCCGGGGGCCAGAACGTCTATCCCGAAGACGTCGAAACCGAACTCGCCAAGGTCGCGGGTGTGCGCGATGCCTGCGTGCTCGGCCTGGAAAAGCCGAACGGCCAGATCGAGATCCACGCGGTGCTGCTGCTCAAGACCGAGGCCGACAACGCCGCGCCGGCGAGCCCGCCGGACGTAGGCGCGATCGTCGCGCAGGCGAACGCCCACCTCGCCTCCTACCAGTGGATCGCCGGCTGGACGGTGTGGCCGCAGGAAGACTTCCCGCGCTCGGCCACGCGCAAGGTCAAACGCGAGGAAGTGTTGACCTACCTGCGGCGCGCGCGCGACCTGGAGATTCCGAGTCACCCGGTCACGCCCGCGGGCGCGCTGGTGCAGATTCTGGCGGAGATCGCGGACACCGAGGCGGCGCGCATCACCGACGCGACCCGCATCGTGCCGGAACTGAACCTGGATTCGCTGCTGCGCGTCGAACTCGCGGCGCGCATCGAGCAGCGGCTCGGGGCGGTGATTGACGAGACGCAGATCACCGCCACGACCACGGTGGCGGAGTTGCACGCGCTCATCAAGTCGGCGCAGGTGCACCACGAGACGATCCGCTTCAAGCGCTGGCCGCTGTCGGCGTGGGCGACGGCGCTGCGCGCCCTGAGCCAGTCGCTGCTGCTGTTTCCGCTGCTGCGCCTGTTCGTGCAACTGCGGGTCGAGGGCAGGGAGAATCTCGCCGCGCTCTCCGCGCCCGTCACTTTCATGCCCAACCACCTGAGCTACCTCGACTCGATCGTCGTCGCCATGGCGTTGCCGCCACCGTGGCGCCGGCGTCTGGCCTTCGCCGCCGCGCGCGACGTGCTGTACCAACGCTTCCGGCTGATCGTCGAGGTGGCCGAACTGTTGTTCAACGCCTTCCCGTTCCCGCGCCGCGAACACGAACATATCAAGGCCGGGCTCGACTACATGGGCCGGCTGCTCGACCGCGGCTGGTCGGTCGTGGTCTACCCCGAAGGCCGGATGAGCGAAACCGGTTCGCTGCAGCCGCTCAAGCGCGGTGCCGGGCTGATCGCCACCAGCATGGACTGCGTCGTCGTGCCGGTGAAGCTCGCCGGCACCAACCGTGTCGTGCCCTACGAAAAGATCCTGCCGCGTCGCCGTGAGGTCGTCACCGTCACGTTCGGCCAGCCGCTGCGCTTCAGCCGGCGTGAGCCCGCCGACGCGGTAACCGCCAAGATCCAGGAAGCGCTGCAACACCTGTAATCCGGTCAATCAGGAAATTGCCGCCGCAGCGGACAGCACAGACCACTGCGGGTTGTCGCAATATTTTTCCAGTTGCCCTCTTGCCGAAGACGCGTAGCACGGCAAACTCGCTTCTCCCGGTTTGCGCATTTCTCTCCCCGACCAGTGACCCGAACCGGGCAGACGCCACCGGTACCGGTGCGTTCGTCCGGAATATCCCCGCGTTCATCTCCTCCCCGCTACGAGACATATCTGCCAAGTAGTTAGATGGGCGCATGGCCGTTAACTGGATGAATTTCAATAACAAAAATGCAGCTCTGTCACATTCATTCAAAATTTTGAATGATGGACATGAACGGCGCTGCCGGCTGCAGGATGCGGCAGTTCTCAAACAACCCGTTTTAACGGGTCGTTGACTCAGGAAAGGAATCCACTGCCCGTCCTCCTCTCCTGGTTCAAGACCCACCTCAGCAATACAACCAGGAGAAGCAACATGTACATGTACACCCAAGGCCATTCCCGTCTCATCAGTACCGGAGCTTATATTCCCGAGAAACGAGTCACCTCCAAGGAGATTCTCGAAGCTATCGATTCGGAAAATCGATTTGGAGTTGCCCACGACTGGCTGGAGCGGGCCATGGGTATTCGTGAAAGACGGGTCGCACCAGATGAGATGCTCCCATCCGACATGGCAACCCACGCCGCGCACGATGCTATGGAAACAGCCGGCATTCATCCCACCGAGCTTGACGCCATCATCTTTGTCGGTGTGGATAGGGACTATCTGGAGCCTGCGACGGCGCATATCGTGCAGAAAAAAATTGGTGCCTCCAACGCAGTTGCGTTCGACGTCAGTAACGCCTGCCATGGATTCATGAACGGCATCCATCTGATGGACGCGCTGATTGCTACTGGTCAGGCACGCCGTGGCCTGATCGTAACCGGCGAACACGCGCATCGTATTACCCTGAAAGCCATCAAGGCATTGAACGCATCAAACGAACGCAACCTCTTCATAAAGTACGCCGGTGGGCTCACGCTCGGTGATGCGGGTGCGGCCATGATCATGGGACCCAAATTGAAACCGGACAGCGGGTTCATGGGTTTCATGCTGCAATCTCAAGGGCAGTATTCGGACTTATGTGTGTGCGGGAATCATCGTGGCGAAGAGAGCCCCCTGGAAACTGACATGCCGACAATCGTCATGCAGAACACGCGACTTCATAGCGCGATGTACGCGCAGTTCATGACCAAGCTTGGATGGAAACCGGGCGACATAAACAAATTCGTCCATCACCAGGTAGGCATAAAAGTCTTCAAACACCATGCTGGCTATGCCCGCATCTCAACCGATGTGATGCCCAATACCCTGAACGCGATGGGCAACCTAGTAACGGCTACAATTCCGATGAACTTACATATTCTTCATAAAGAACAACGTGTTATGAATGGTGATAAGTTATTTTTATCGGGTTCGGGAAGCGGTCTGGCTATCAGCCAGACCGGACTGATCTGGGATGCGGCCTGATTATTGCTATATGAATTCAGGCGGGGCCGGTCGTTGCAACGCCAGCCCCGCCTGAGGCTTGGGCACAGGACTGTATCATCTGATATATTTATTGATGTAAACGGAATTACCGGATGCCATATCAAATGGAAGTGAATCCGTTTGTCGTCAGCCTACCCGCGATTGTAGCCTTGCTTTTCAAAGGCGGCATCTTCGCATACGCGTTTTCCTCAAAAACACATAACCTACAGACACGTCTGTACCTACTTTTCCTGTTCGCGCTTTCCATCCAGAACATCGTCGAGATTTCGCACTTTTATGCACTGAGCAGGGGCATCATTCCTTACTTTGAAATCACAGTTTTTTACGCGGCCGCCATCATTGCGCTGGCGCTGCTTTTTCACCTGGCCGTGACGTTGTCGTTCAGTGAGGCCAGGATGCTGAAAGTCCGACCTGTTGTTTTCCTCGCATATTCCTGTGCTGCCACGCTCGAAGTGTTCCTTGTTTTTACGCCGTGGCTCATCAGTGATTACGTGCGCTTCGGATACAGCGTAACGAGGGTTGCCGGTCCGGTATTTTTCCTGTTCGAGATATACGCTGTAGGTATTTTCCTGGGCGTCATCGGTATGCTGGTGCATGGCACTCGGCAGCAATCGACGCCGCAGAAACGGCTAAAAAACTCCATGTTCTTGGTCGCCATCATCCCCATGGCGCTGGTGGTTATCGCGGTGCTCACGCTGCTGCACTTCGAAATCAGGTTGTTCAATGCATCAATAACCAATACGGTGGCCATCACATACTTTTTAGCGGTCACTGCCTACGCTATCCATCAACACCGGATGTTTGACCTGCAGTTTTACATCCCCTGGTCCAAGGTCCGGACACGAAAGACCGTATTCTACGACCGCATTCGCGCCATGATCGCCGAAATCGCCGACCTTGGTTCTGTACGTGAGGCGGTGCATCGCCTGGCCGACACCCTGCGCTGCCCGGTAGCGCTCGTTAGTACCGGCAAGCCGGTGCTCGCGGTCGCCGGCGGAGCACAGTCGATGGTGGCGTTCCCGCTCGACCGGTTGCACAAAATTGACCGCATCGTCGTGGCGAATGAAATCGTCGACACCGCGCCGGATACCTGCAACCTCATGCGCAGTCACGGCGTGGCGGCGATCGTGCCATTCTACCCCCACAGTCAGAACGCCTCCGGCTGGATGCTGCTGGGCGACGCCTTCAGCGAGCAGGTCTACACCTCGCTCGATTTCAAGATGGTCGAGCAGCTGTTCGACAAGATGGCCGAGCTGTTCCTCGACAAGCTGCTGTTCATGCGCAACCAGCTCGCCGCGTCCGAGCGCCGGTTGCAAACGCTGGAGCTGCACCTGCAGCAGGCGCAGACCGGGATCGTCGCGTTGCGCGGCGAAAACGAATCGTTGCGGGGACAGAACCTGCGCCTCGCGCGCGAACAGGCGGCCGACAGCCTGCTGGCCACACACGCGCCGGAACAAACGACACTTCCCAGCATCGTTTTGCTCGGGCGCGACAAGCCCCTGCTCAAGCGCTTGCGCCGGTATTTCCTGCAGGCCGACCAGTACGTCGGCTTGGACTCCGCCAGTTTCCGCCGCCAGGGCCTGCCAGAAGTACTGGTCTGCCAAGTGGAAGCCAATGTGGATTCCCACGACGCGTTGCTGCAGCTCATCACCCGGAACAAAGGCCGCCTCGCCGTGCTGGTCTATGGCGAGGGGGCTCAGGCCTTCGTGGCGACACACAAAACCACGCTGGCCGGGGCGTTGCTCGAGCGGCTGCCAGAAACCAGCGCCGACGAGGTAATCGTCCGGCGGATCCAGGCGCTTGCCGGGCTGCGGCGCGCGGTGCACACCATTCCCGACGCGGACTGCCCGTTCGCCGGCGTGAGCCAGTACTTCCACGAGACCATGCGTGAACTCGCGCGCCTCGCGGGTTTCACGGAACCGGTGCTGATCGAATCCCCCGATACCGCCGAGATCGCGGCGGCGGCGCATGCTCTACACGAGCGCAGCGGGCGCCACGGTGATTTCGGGGTAGTGCTGACCACCGCTCAACAGGCAAACGCGAAGGCGCTCCAGGAACAGCTCGGCATCTGTCGCGGCGGCACGCTGCTTGTCATGGGCCTTGAAAATCTGCCGCTGGCGGAACGCGACGAAATATTGAACGCGGCGCTGTCGGCAACCGGAGTGCGCGTGGTCCTCGGTCTGCCCGACGCGGATGAGGCGCTGCGTGCCCGCTTCCGCTCTTTCACCCTGCGCCTGCCGACGCTGCGCGAGCGCCGCCTCGACCTGCCCCTGCTCGTGCATTACTTCACCCTGCAATACAACCTGCGCGCGCAGACGCAGGCGTACCTGTCCCAGGGCGAGGTGGACGACCTCATGACCGAGAATTACCCGGCCACCCTGTCCGCGCTCAAGGCGGCGGTCTTTGACCGGCTGAATGCAAAAAATCGGGAAACAGCGCCGCTGCCGGAGATGACGCTGGCGCTGGCGGACAAGACGCTGGAGGAACACGTAGCGGCGTTCGAGGCGCACCTGATCGCGCAGACCCTGAAGCGCTGCCAGGGCAACAAGTCGAAGGCGGCGCGGCTGCTGGGGCTGCGGCCGAACACGCTGCACTACAAGATCGAGCGCTACGGCCTCAACGCCGAAACGAAGGACAAATCCGGAAACGACTGAACGATTCAGTTCAGGTTTTCGGTGGTCATGCCCACGTCCGGATATTTCCCCATATCGGGGTGCGTAAGATAGGCGAAGACGGCGCCGGCGATGGCGGACGCCATCGTGCTGCCCCAGGCCTGCACCTGCGGGCGGAAACCGACATCGCACCAGAAGAGCTTGCCCTCCTCGAAACGCCCGCACAGAAAATGCACGCCCTCGGGCAGCAGCGTGAGCGCCGCCTCGACATCCTGCGTGTAGGGGCGACAGCCGCCCGTGCCCGCGGGATTTCCCAAATTGCGTTCGATGAGCATGTCGGCCTTGCGGCCCGGCTGGCGCAGTTGCATGAGGAGCTTTTCCCTGAATTCCGTGTTCATAAATAGTCTTCCTTGGTTGTTGATTTTCAACACTTCCCATCTTCAGATATAGATTACAATTCCAACGTTGTCACGCTTGCCTTAAGGACCGTCGGGGCGGGGTGGAATTTCCCGTGCGGGCTGGAATAAATAGCTTCGCTGGAAGCATAAAATTAAAATAATACACATGGATACCCGCCGTTTTGTCGTCACCGTGGTCTGCCTGTGCCCGCTGTTGGCGCAGGCCAGCAGTAACGTATTGCCCCGGCCCAACAGCGAATCCCTGGGCATGGCCGACGCCAATGTCGCCCTCGCCAGCGGTCCCGTCGCCCAGATCATTAATCCCGCCAACCTGGTGGACATTCGGCCCGGCGGGCGTCAATGGGAGGCCGGCACGCTACTGGCGCAGGTGGATACCCATTTCTCCCGCGCCGCGCCGGCAAGCGCGGCGCGCGCCATGGACATCAACGCGCGCACCGCCTATCCCCTCGTTCCCTATGCCGCCCTCGCCGTCCCGTACTCGGAGCGCGTCACGCTCGGGTTTGCCGTGGATTCGCCGCACGGCCTGTCGACGGAGTGGAAAGACCACACCTGGGACGTGAACCTCGGCAGTCTGGGCAGCGCGGACATGGTCAAGCTCGCGCAGCTGACCGTGCAGCGGTTCGGACCGGCGGCCGCCTGGCGGCTGGACGGCGGCTGGAGCGTGGGTGCGCGCCTGTTCGCGCAATATGTCGATGCGGTCGACGAAAACGACATCGCCACACTGCGTGCCAGCGGCATATCGGCTGGCCTGCAACTCGGCACGCGTTACCGCGAACAGAATTTCATCTTCGGCATGGCCTATACCACGCCGACCAACACCAAGGTTGTCGGCAAGCAGGACAACATTCACGCCGCGGCCACCAGCCTGGTCGCCGGCGATGCCCACGCGCGTATCCTGTTACCGGGGCGGTTGCAGACCGGTGTCGCCTTCCGGGTGCGTCCGGACCTATGGTGGGAGATGGACCTCGACTGGATCGGCTGGTCGTACTACGACGAACTCCGAATCTACCAGGCCGATGGCGCGGTGATCAGCCCGGCCAAGGCCGCGCGCCATTACACCGATACGGTCTCGTTTCGTACCGGCCTCAAGTGGGAACGGTCACCGCGGCTGACGCTGCATGCCGGCTTCGGCTACGACCCGACGCCGGTACCGGAACGCGACGCCACGCCGACGGCGAGTTTCCTGCGCAAGAGCCGTCTTGCCGTCGGCGCGCGCTACCAGCTGGAACGCGGGCAGCAGCTCGACTTCGCCTACCAGTTCATCTACGGGCACAAACGCCGCATCGACGCCACCGACCAGGATCTGTTCGGCAGTACCGACACGCGTCTTTTCGAGGGAACCTACGAAAGCCGTTCGCACGTCCTGGGCATCAGCTTCACGGCACGCTTCTAACGGCGGTTAGCGGATGAATCCTTAACCGGGAAGGCTCGGGGAAATTCCAACCGCCGGGATCGAGACGCGTCCTAGATTTCCACCATCTCGAAATCGCTCTTGGTCGCGCTGCACTCGGGGCATTTCCAGTTCTCGGGCACGTCCTCCCAGCGCGTACCGGCGGCGATGCCCTCCTCGGGCCGACCCTGCTCTTCTTCGTAGACAAAACCACAAATGACGCACATGTACGACTTCATGCAACTCCCCGAATCCTTGTGGCGCAAGCGCTCATTTTAACACGCGGGTGGCTTCCTTGGTGCGGCCCGACCGGCGAGAGTAAAATCCGCGCATGATGCCGCGCACCGCTATCGTGCTCCTGAATCTCGGCGGACCGGACTCGCTCGCGGCAGTGCGGCCGTTCCTTTATAACCTGTTCTCCGATCCGGACATCCTCGACCTGCCGCTCGGCTTCCTCGCGCGCAAGCCGCTTGCCTGGCTCATCGCCTGGCGGCGCACGCCTGAGGCGGCCCGGGGCTATGCCGCGATCGGCGGCCAGTCGCCGTTGCTCGAGAATACGCGCCGCCAGGCGCGGGCGCTCGCGCAAGCGCTCGCCGGCGATGGCGCATTCGACGTGCATGTGTGCATGCGCTACTGGCATCCGCGCGCCACCGAGGTCGTCGCCACCCTCAAGCAGGCGGGGTACGCGCGGGTGCTGTTGCTGCCGCTCTATCCACAATACTCGCGTACCACCACCGGCAGCTCGCACAAGGAGTTCCTGCGCGCGTGCGCGCGTGCGCGGTACTCCCCGCGCATCGACTGCATCCGCGCCTGGCATGACGAACCACACTATCTCGACGCCATCGCGGCCCGCCTGCGGCTGGAGCTCGCGCGCTTTCCCGACCCCGACCCGGCGCGCACCGAGGTGCTGATCTCGGCCCACGGCCTGCCGCGCAAACTCGTGGACGCCGGCGACCCGTACGAGACACAGGTGCGCGCGACATACGAGGCGGTGCGCGCGCGCCTCGGCTGGCCGCGCACCACGCTCTGCTACCAGAGCCGCGTCGGGCCGCTCGAATGGTTGCGGCCGTACACCGAGGACGTGATCCGGGACAAGGCGGCGCAGGGCGCGAAGCAGGTGCTGGTCTACCCCATCGCCTTCGTCTCGGACCACGCCGAGACGCTGTATGAACTCGGCATCACCTACGCCGAACGCGCGCGCGCCGGCGGCATCGCGCACTATCGCGTCTGCCCGGCACTGAACGACGACCCCGGCCTGATTCAGGCACTGCGCGCGCTGGTGCTCGCGGCCGCGGGTGCGGCCCCATGACGCCCCGCACCCCGCCCGTGGTGCTGGTCTTCGGCGGCACCGACCCCACCAGCGGCGCCGGCATCCAGGCCGATGCCCTCACGCTCGCCGCGCTCGGCTGTCACCCGGCCACGGTCGTGACCGCAGTGACGGCCCAGGACACCGTCGGCGTCAAACAGTTCGCCACGGTCGAGACCGAGCTGGTCATCGCTCAGGCGCGCGCGGTGCTCGAGGACATGCCGGTCGCCGCCATCAAGACCGGCATGCTCGGCAGCAGCGCCGTCATGGGCGCGGTGGCGGGCATTCTCGACGACTATCCCGGCATCCCGCTCATCATCGACCCGGTGCAGGTCTCCGGCCGCGGCGATGCCCTGGCCGACGAACCGCTCGACGAGGCGCTGCGCGTGCTGCTGCTGCCGCGCGCGCGGCTCGTCACGCCCAACAGTCCCGAGGCGCGCGTGCTCGCGCCCGACGCCGACACGCTCGATGCCTGCGCGCAGGAGCTGATGGCACTCGGCTGCGACTACGTGCTGCTCACCGGCACGCACGAGCCAACCCCCAAGGTCGAGCACCGCCTCTACGGCAACCGCCGCCTGCTCGACCGTTTCAGCTTCGAGCGCCTGCCCGGAAACTATCACGGCAGCGGCTGCACCCTGGCCTCGGCCTGCGCCGCGGCGCTCGCGCACGGCCTCGACCCGGTGAGCGCCGTGGCGCAGGCGCTTAGCTACACCTGGCACACGCTCAGGCACGGCTACCGCGTCGGCATGGGGCAGCTTGTGCCCGACCGCCTGCGGGGCCGCTCGGGGCCGGATGAATCCTAGGCTGCACGGGCTGTACGCCATCGCCGACACGCATTACCTCGATGCCGCGCGTCTGGCGCCGGCGGTCGAGGCGGCCATCGCCGGCGGCGCGCGCGTGGTCCAGTATCGCGACAAGCGCCACGACGCCGCGTCCCGCGTCCGCCAGGCGCTCGACCTCGCTGCGATCTGCCGCCGGCACGGCGTCTTGTTCCTGGTGAATGACGATGTCGTGCTGGCCGAGGCGGCCGGCGCCGACGGCGTACACCTCGGGCGCGGGGATATGCCGCTAAGCGAGGCGCGGCGGCGGCTGGGCGCGGAAAAGATTATCGGCGTCTCGTGCTACAACGAACTCGAACGCGCGCTGGCGGCCGAGCGCACCGGGGCGGACTATGTCGCCTTCGGCAGTTTTTTTCCTTCGCGCACCAAACCGCAAGCGGTGCGCGCCACGCCTGACCTGCTGCGTGCGGCGAAACAGCGCCTGCATATCCCGGTCGTTGCCATCGGCGGCATCACGCCGGAGAATGGCGCCGTGCTCATCGAGGCGGGCGCGGACATGCTGGCGGTCATCGAAGGCGTATTCGCCCAGCCAGACGTCAGCGCGGCCGCCAAGCGTTACGCCCGGCTGTTTCCGGAAACCTGAGGCCCGCCGGCCACCCAGCGCAAGGGTCGTGCTGCGTATAGAATAGGCATCGTTCGAATCACCCCTGACGGACTTGCAACGAATCCCATGAGCTCCACGTCCTCGAAGCTGTTCCAGGAAGCACGCCGACACATCGCCGGTGGCGTCAACTCGGCGGTGCGCGCCTTCAAGGGCGTGGGCGGCGACCCGGTGTTCTTCGAGCGCGGCGAGGGTGCTTATTTGTGGGACGTCGACGGCCGGCAATACATCGATTACGTCGCCTCCTGGGGCCCTGCCATTCTCGGCCACGCGCACCCGGCGGTGCTCACGGCGATGGCGGAAACCGCGCGCAAGGGCCTGAGCTTCGGCGCGCCGACGCCGATCGAGACCGAGATGGCGCAACTCATCAAGTCGCTCATGCCCGCGATCGAAAAGGTGCGCATGGTGAGCTCGGGCACCGAGGCCACCATGAGCGCGATTCGCCTCGCGCGCGGCTACACCGGCCGCGACCGCATCCTCAAGTTCGAGGGCTGCTACCACGGCTCCGGCGATTCACTGCTGGTGAAGGCGGGCTCGAGCGCACTGACGCTCGGCGTGCCGTCCTCGCCCGGCGTGCCGGCGGCGCTGGCCAAGCTCACGCTCACGCTCGACTACAACAACCTCGAGCAGGTCGCGGAGGCGTTCCGGGCCCATGGCCGGGAAATCGCCTGCGTCATCGTCGAGCCGGTCGCCGGCAACATGAACTGCGTGCCGCCGGTACCGGGCTTCCTCGACGGCCTGCGCGCCCTGTGCACGCAGCACGGCGCGTTGCTCATCTTCGACGAGGTGATGACCGGTTTTCGCGTGGCGCTCGGCGGCGCGCAGGCGCTCTACGGCGTCAGGCCCGACCTCACCACGCTCGGCAAGATCATCGGCGGCGGCATGCCGGTCGGCGCCTTCGGCGGGCGCGCCGAGATCATGGACCGCCTCACGCCCGACGGCCCGATCTTTCATGCCGGCACGCTCTCCGGCAATCCGGTGGCCATGGCCTGCGGTATCGCGACGCTGAAAGAAGTCGCCAAACCCGGCTTCCATGAAGCGCTGGCCGCCAAATCGCAACGGCTCATGGACGGCTTCCGGGAGCGGGCACGCATCGCCGGCATCCCGCTCAGCACGCATGCGGTCGGCGGCATGTTCGGCTTCTTTTTTTCCGCCGAGCCTGCAATTTCGCGCTTCGCGCAAGTCACGGCCTGCGACCTCGAGCGCTTCCGGAAATTCTTCCACGGCATGCTGCGCGCGGGCGTGTATCTCGCACCGTCCGCGTACGAGGCCGGGTTTGTCTCGGCGGCGCATACCGCGGCCGACATCGGCGCGACGCTGAACAAGGCGGAAAAGGTGTTCGCGACGTTATAGCGGGGTTCTCAGTTATCAGTTTTCAGCTATCAGTAAAAATACGATTCTAAGATTCACCGACTGACAACTGATCACTGAAAACTTGCTTGAAAAAAACGGGCCGGTCGACCGGCCCGTCACCCACCCCGGGCTGCAATCGTTTCAGCTCACCAGAATGTTCTCGGAGGAAAACCGCACCGTCGCCACCTGCGGGCGGACGGCGACATTGCTCAGGGCGATGTCCACGCCGAGGATCGCAACAATGCTGTCGTGGTCGCGCACACCCGGCAGTTCCTCGCGCAGATAGCCGTAGTGGGTTTCGTTCAGATAGACCACGTTCGGCCGCGCGCCGTAGTCGTGCTCGTAGCTCTTCACCAGATTGACGATGTGGCTCAGCATGACTGTCTCCTCACTGGCATTCCGCGTCGGGTGCGAGATCGCACGGTATGAGATATTGAGCAATAGCCATGCCATGGTGGTTGTATATTTAAGTATTTGAATATAAAGTATATTTAATGTTTCTGGCGGGGCGGACCCATAGCCTTGGGCAGGATGTGCAAACCCGGGACGGCAGGCAGATGTCATTTCACGGCACCTGTCGCACCGCAAACGGGTGCCGTGCATTTCCGGCCACTATACTCGGGGAAGTAAGCACAACGACCGCAAGGAAGCGAAGCCAGTGTCCATTACGCGAATTCTGCCGTCCACCGTCCGCCGTGGCATCGGCGTGGCGGGTGCTGGTTTCCTGCTCGTCCTGGCCTCGCACCCAGCGTGGTCAGACACGCCCGAACATATCTATTCCTTCGCCATCGTGCCGCAGCACAAGGCAACGGACCTCGCCAGGCACTGGACGCCGCTATTGCAGTACCTGAACGAAAAAACCGGGTACCGCTTCGAGTTCCGCACCGCGCGCGACATCCCCACCTTCGAACAGCGGCTGATGCAGAGCGAATACGATGTCGCCTACCTGAATCCGCTCCAACACGTCGTGTTCCGCCAGACCACCGGTTACCGCGCGATCGCGAGAGAGAGTGGTCGCTCGCTGCACGGTATCCTCGTGGTGCGCGCCGACTCGCCTTACCACACCCTGCGCGATCTGCAGGGCCAGACGCTGGCCTTTCCCGCGCCGAGCGCGTTCGCCGCCAGCCTGCTGACGCGCGCGCGGCTGCGCGCCGAAGACGTACGCATCGTGCCGAGCTTCGTGGTGTCGCACGACTCGGTGTATTACGGCGTTGCCAACGGATTGTTTGCCGCCGGCGGCGGTGCGCGCCAGACGCTCGACCGCCTCGAACCGAAGGTGCGGGAGAAACTGCGCATGCTCTGGATGTCGGAAGAATATCCGCCGCATCCCTTCGTCGTGCATCCGCGCGTGCCGGCGGCAGTAACCGCGGCGCTGCTGCAGACCTTGACCGGCATGGGCAACGACGCGCGTGGACGCCGCCTGCTGGCCGCACTCGGCTTTCACGAGCTGGTCCGCGCCGGAGACGAAGAATACGAGGGCGTGCGCAAGATGGTGCCGGGCCTGCGCGCGGAGATTTGCGCGCTGCCGGAATCCTACGCCAGCGACAGTGCCTCCTGGCTGTGTGCCGGCACACCTGCAACGGGCAACGCGCGTGTTGAGCCGATATCGCCGGCTGTCCCGCGGTAAACAACGTGCCTCTGACACTGCGTTACAAGGCAGTCCTTGGCATTCTGCTGATTGAAGCGGTGCTGCTCGCATTGCTCATCTGGATCGGCTCTAACTTGCTGGTGTCGACCGCGGCGCGCGCGCTCACGCAACAGGCGCTGACCGCCGGCCAGATGCTGTCGCTGAGCAGCAAGAACGCGGTGCTGGCACTGGATGTGGCGGAACTCCGGCAACAGGTCGCCGACATGCTACGGCAGGACGGCGTCGTCTATGTGCGCATCACCGATCGCCACGGCCGCATCTTGGCCGAGGGCGGCGGGCCACAGGCGCTTGCGCGCCCGTTCCGGGCGGACCGGGGGTATACCGACGTCGATGACGAGATCTTCGACACCCGTACGCCGGTTCTCGTCGAGGGCGCTTCCCACGGGCAGGTCGAGCTCGGTTTTTCGGCAGCCGGAATCGGCGGCGCCCGGCGCACGATCCTGAGCCAGGGTCTGATAATCGGCGTCGTCCTGCTCGCGGTGAGCGCGCTGCTGGCGCTGCTTCACGGCAACTATCTCACGCGTGCGGTCAACGATCTCAAGCAGGGCGCGGCGGCGCTCGCCGCCGGCCAGCTCGGGCACCAGATTCCGGCCGAGGGTCACGACGAACTGGCGCAGGTAGCGCAGGCATTTAACAGCATGTCGCAACGCCTCGCCCAGTTCGCGAGCGAACAGGAGCACACCCACTCCCAACTCATCCAGCTCGCCGACCTGGATCCGCTCACCGGTCTCATGAACCGCCGCCGGTTTCGCGCCGAACTCGAAAAATGGGTCCAGCACGCCGTACGCTACCAACGCTCGGTCAGCCTGCTGGTCGTCGACGTCGACCAGTTCAAGTACGTCAACGACACCCTCGGGCATGGCGCCGGTGACCGCTATCTCACTCGCCTGGCCGAACTTCTGGCCGATGACAAGCGCGAAACCGATACCCTTGCGCGCCTCGGCGGGGATGAATTCGGCGTGCTGCTGACGGAAACGCCGCGCGAGGGCGCGCTGTTCGTCGCCCAGCGGTTGCTGCACATCCTGAGCGGGGCCGATATCGTGATCGAGAACCGCCGGCTGCATACCTCGGCAAGCATCGGCATTGCCGTCTGTCCGGACGACGGCCAGGATGCCGAAACCCTGTTGAGCCGCGCCGACCTCGCCATGTATCGCGCCAAGGAGACCGGGCGCAACCGCATCCACGTGTTCACCGCTGAGGACCTCGAGCGCGGCCAGCAGATGCAGGTCGCCATGGACTGGGAGACGCGGCTCAAGGAGGCGATCCGGGACAACCGTCTGCGGCTGCTGTACCAGCCGATCCGCCCGCTCGCCGGCAGCCGACGCGAGGCCTACGAAGTGTTACTGCGGCTGGTGGACCACGATGACAGCCTGATTGCGCCCGCGGCGTTCCTCGAAACCGCGGAGCGCTCGGGTCTGATCGAGGAGATCGATCTGCGCGTGGCGCGCATGGCCTGCGAGCTGCTGGTAGCGCAGCAACGCCGCGGGCGCGAGCTCTATCTGTCGGTCAATCTCTCGGGTTATCAGTTCAACCACCTCGCCATCGCGGACGCCATCCAGGCCATCATCCGCGAGACGGGTGCCGACCCGACGCACCTGACATTCGAGATCACCGAGACCAGCGCACTCGAAAATATCGGTCTGGCGGATAAGTTCATCCGCCGGCTGAAAACGCTCGGCTGCCGTTTTGCGCTTGACGATTTCGGCGCCGGTTTCACCTCGCTGAGCCACCTGCGCAGCGTGCCGCTCGATGCCATCAAGATCGACGGCAGTTTCGTGCAGCGCCTCGACCAGAGCCCGCGCGATCAGGCGCTGGTCGCGGCCGTGACCGACATGGGCCATGCGCTCGGGCTGGAGGTGACGGCGGAATTCGTCGAGAACGCGGAGACACTGGAACTGCTCAGGCGCATGGGTGTGGACCATGCCCAGGGTTACCACATCGGCCGACCGGCGTTGCTGCAATAAGCCCGCTGCTACAATTCCGCCGGGGGCGGGGGCCGTACAGGGAAGTACCGCTGAAGCTGCCGGATACAACGGACGCGCGTCAGCGAGAGCGGGCCTTTGGGATGGGAGCAGGAAAAATAAAACGCCCCGCATCGCGGGGCGTTTTATTTACGGTCGGTATCGGGCGCTCAGTGCAAACCCGACATGTAATCCGAGACTGCCTTGATCTCGTGCTCCGACATGCGAAAGGCGATGCGCGTCATGGTGTCGCCGTCGTTGGCGCGCGCGCCGGTCTTGAAGGCCAGCAGCTGCTTTGCGGTGTAGGCCGCGCCCTGCCCCGACACGCGCGGATAGCGCGGCGGGATGCCGTGCCCCGAGGGTCCGTGGCAGCTCGTGCACGCCGTGACACCCATCTTGGCATTGCCGCCGCGGTAGATTTTCTCGCCGGCCTTGGCGAGCGCGGCATCGCGCGCGGCGCCGGCCCTGGGCTTGAGGCCCGCATAGTAGGCACCGATGTCCTTCATGTCCTGCGCCGAAAGCGGCGCGGCCATGCCGGCCATGATCGGGTCCTTGCGCGCGCCGGATTTGAAATCGGCCAGTTGCTTGACGATGTAGTCGGCATCCTGGCCGGCGAGCCGCGGCCAAACCGGATCGGCGGCGCCATTGCCGTCCACGCCATGGCAACCGGCGCACGCCGCCGCTTTGACCTGGCCCTTGGCCGGGCTGCCGGATGCGGCCTGCACCGGCGAAACCAACACTGCTGCGAGGAAACTCACGCCGAGCACGTGCGCGGCAACCGACCACATCTTCTTCATACTTCCCCCTGGGAAAAACGCCGGACGGGGCCGGCATGGTGAAATTTGCGCGCTGAGACAGCGCTTAGGGCCGCCTTATATACCAAGGCCCCGGGCACGGGTCAATTTGAACGATCAATTAACGGCGAATACGAACCCATCGGAGCCCATACGATTTTGTCTGGAGCAAAATCGAACGGCCGAAGGCCGGCCCCGGAGCGGCGTCAGCCGCGGAGGGGTGAGGCGCAGGGAAGCGCCGAATAAAAAAGCCCCGGAAACAAGGGGAGGCATCCGGGGCCGAACATGTCCCGGACTTGATCCGGGACGCCCCGCTCAGGGAGGAGGAGCGGGGATAGACGATTTATCCAACCGTCAACGTCAAGTATAGACCAAAACATTTCGTCCGGGTTCCCGTTGGATTGATTCGCAAAATATTCTCACAGGTTTTGTGCAGGTATTACGTCGATGGGATCGAGACGAGGGCCGCGGGCCAAGGATGGCCCGG
>CAKKQL010000105.1 GCA_919902095.1 Acidiferrobacterales bacterium | reverse complement strand
CCAGCCTGATCGGCGACGACGCGTTCCAGGAAGTGGACGCGGTCGGCATCACGCGCCCGTGCGTGAAGCACAATTTTCTGGTGAAGGACGTCAAGGACCTGGCGATGACCATCAAGAAGGCGTTCTACATCGCCACCACCGGCCGCCCCGGTCCGGTGCTCGTGGACATCCCCAAGGACGTCACCGCGCACAAGTGCGAGTACGCCTATCCGAAGAACGTGACCATGCGCTCGTACAGCCCGGTGGCCAAGGGCCACCCGGGCCAGATCAAGAAGGCGGTGGACCTGATGCTCGCCGCCAAACGCCCGATGATCTACACCGGCGGCGGCGTGATCCTCGGCGAGGCCTCAGCCGCGCTGACCGACCTGGTGCGGTTGCTCGGTTATCCCTGCACCAACACGCTCATGGGCCTGGGCGCGTTCCCGGCCAACGATCCGTTGTTCGTCGGCATGCTCGGCATGCACGGCACGTATGAAGCCAACATGGCGATGCACGAATGCGACGTGCTGATCGCCATCGGCGCGCGCTTCGACGACCGCGTGACCGGCGACCTCAACAAGTTCTGCCCGCACGCGCGCATCGTCCACGTGGACATCGACCCGGCGTCGATCTCGAAGAACGTGCCGGTGGAGGTGCCGATCGTGGGCGGTGCCGAATCCGTGATGCGCGACATGATCAAGCTCATCAAGGCTGCGAAGAAGAAACCGGATAAGGACGCGCTCGCCGCCTGGTGGAAGCAAATCGACCAGTGGCGCGCGATGAACTGCCTTGACTACGACCGCGACAGCAAGCTCATTAAACCGCAGTACGTATTGGAGGTGCTCTACGATCTGACCCAGGGCGAGGCCTATGTCACCTCGGACGTGGGCCAGCACCAGATGTGGGCCGCGCAGTTCTACCGCTTCGACAAGCCGCGTCGCTGGATCAACTCCGGCGGGCTCGGCACCATGGGCTTTGGCCTGCCCGCGGCCATGGGCGTGAAGCTCGCGTTCCCGAAGGCGACGGTGTGCTGCGTCACCGGCGAGGCCTCGATCCAGATGTGCATCCAGGAGCTCTCGACCTGCAAGCAGTATGACCTGCCGATCAAGATCGTGAACCTGAACAACCGCTACATGGGCATGGTGCGCCAGTGGCAGGAGTTCTTCTACGACCGGCGCTATTCGCATTCGTACATGGATGCGTTGCCGGATTTCGTGAAGCTCGCCGAGGCCTATGGCCACGTCGGCATGAAGATCGAAAAACCCGGCGACGTCGAAGGCGCGCTCAAGGAGGCGCTCAAGATGAAGGACCGGCTGGTGTTCATGGACTTCATCACCGACCAGACCGAGAACGTCTATCCGATGATCGCCGCCGGCAAGGGCCAGCACGAGATGCACCTCAAGCCCTGCAAGGCGGTGGTGCCGACCGACCGGGAGCTGGCTTAAATCATGACCGAACGAACGAAGCGAAGCGCAGTAGGTAGACATTAATTATGGCCGGACGAACGAAGCAAGCAGAGCGAGCGAAGTAGGGAGACATTAATGCGTCATCTCATCTCCATGCTGCTCGAAAACGAAGCCGGCGCGCTGTCTCGCGTGGCCGGGCTGTTTTCGGCGCGCGGCTACAATATCGAATCGCTTACGGTGGCGCCGACCGAGGACCCGACGCTGTCGCGCCTGACGCTGGTGACGCGTGGCAGCGACGACGTGATCGAGCAGATCACCAAGCAATTGAACAAGCTCGTGGACGTGGTCAAGCTCACGGACCTCACCGAAGGTCTGCACATCGAGCGCGAGATGATGCTCGTCAAGGTCAAGGCCGGGGGCAATCTGCGCGACGAGGTCAAGCGTCTGGTGGACATCTTCCGCGGTCACATCATCGACGTGACCGATTCGAGCTATACCATCGAGCTGACGGGCACGAGCGACAAGCTCGATGCCTTCATTCAGGCCGTCGGCGGTGGCAACCTCATCGAGGTGGTGCGCTCGGGCGTTTCCGGCATCGCCCGCGGCGACAAGGGGTTGCGCGTATAAAACAGTGGCAAGTGACAAGTTTCAAGTGGCAAGTAACTGAAAAGTTTTTCTTGCTACTCGATAGCAAAACATCGATTTCGATGAAAATTCTTGGAGTGAATGAAAAATGAAAGTTTTTTACGACAAAGATGCTGATCTTTCCATTCTGCGCGACAAGAAGGTGGCCATCATCGGCTACGGCTCGCAGGGCCACGCGCACGCGCTGAACCTCAAGGACAGCGGCGTGCAGGTGACGGTCGGCCTGCGTGACGGCTCGAACTCCATTGCAAAGGCGAAGAACGCCGGTCTGACGGTGAAGAACATTCCGGATGCGGTCAAGGACGCCGATGTCGTCATGATTCTGGCGCCGGACGAGCAGCACAAGAAGCTTTACCAGGAAAGCATCGAGCCGAACCTGAAACCGGGGGCGACGCTCGCGGTGGCCCACGGCTTCTCCATTCATTTCGGCTTCATTAAGCCGCGCACCGATCTCGACGTTATTATGATCGCGCCCAAGGGCCCGGGCCATCTGGTGCGCTCGACCTTCACCCAGGGCGGCGGCGTGCCGTGCCTGATCGCGGTCAAGCAGGACGCGAGCGGCAAGGCGCGCAGCGTGGCGCTGTCCTATGCCTCCGCCGTCGGCGGCGGACGCGCCGGCATCATCGAGACCACCTTCAAGGACGAGTGCGAGACCGACCTGTTCGGCGAGCAGGCGGTGCTGTGCGGCGGCGCCTCGCATCTGGTGCAGGCCGGGTTCGAGACCCTGGTCGAGGCCGGTTATCCGCCGGAGATGGCGTACTTTGAATGTCTGCACGAGCTCAAGCTGATCGTCGACCTTATGTACGAAGGTGGCATCGCCAACATGCGCTACTCGATCTCCAACACCGCCGAGTATGGCGACTACACCCGCGGCCCGCGCATCGTCAACGAACAGACCAAGGCCGAGATGAAGAGGATTCTCACCGAGATCCAGTCCGGCCAGTTCGCCCGTGAATGGATGGCCGAGAACGAGACCGGCGGCAAGCGTTTCCCGGAGATGCGCGCGCAGGCGGCCAAACACCCGATCGAGGAGGTCGGCGCCAAGCTGCGCGACATGATGCCGTGGATCAAGGCCCATCGTATCGTCGACAAGTCCAAGAACTGATAAAACAAAATCATTAGCCACAGAGTTCACAGAGGGTTTCTTCTGTTTTTCTCTGTGTCATCTGTGGCAAGAATAAAAATGATCGGACATGGCTGACGGCAAATACCCTCTTTTGGCCCGCGAAGGTTGGACGCACACCGCTGTCGTGCTCGCGGCGGCGGTAGCGGTGCACGCCACCGCCGGCGCGCTGTGGGCGGCGCCGTTGTGGCTGGCGACGCTGTTCGTCCTCCAGTTCTTTCGCGACCCGCCGCGCGCCATCCCGCAGGCAGCGGACGCGGTCATCTGTCCCGCCGACGGCAAGGTGATCGTCCTCGGCGACGCCGAGGATCCGTACCTCAAGCGGCCGGCGAAGCGCATCAGCATTTTCATGAATGTCTTCAACGTGCACGCCAACCGCCTGCCCGTGGCCGGCAGGGTGATGGAGCGCTGGTACCACCCGGGCAGCTTCCTCAACGCCGCGCTCGACAAGGCCGCGCGCGAGAACGAGCGCAACGCCCTCTGGCTACGCACGGACACGGGCGCGGATGTGGTGGTGGTGCAGGTTGCCGGTCTGCTGGCGCGGCGTATACTCTGCTACGTGGAACCGGACGCACACGTGGAGGCCGGCGCACGCTACGGTTTCATCCGCTTCGGCTCGCGCGTCGATGTCTATCTGCCGGTCACCAGCCGCTTCGAGGTTGCGCTGGGCGACAAGGTTCGGGGCGGCACCGACGTGATTGGCCGGCTCGCGCCCTGAAGGATTCCGTGCTCAAAGACGACCACAGCCTGCCCGCCCATGAAGTGAAGCAGCGCCGCCGCGGGATTTACATCCTGCCGAGCCTCTTCACCACGGCCAGCCTGTTCGCAGGTTTTTACGCCATCGTGCAGGCGATGAACGGCAATTTCGATCTGGCGCCGCCCGCCATTTTCATCGCCATGGTGCTCGACGCCCTCGACGGGCGCGTTGCGCGCCTGACCCATACCGAAAGCGACTTCGGCACCCAGTACGACAGTCTGGTGGACATGGTGTCGTTCGGGCTCGCGCCCGCGCTCATCATGTACGAGTGGGCCCTGGCGGACATGGGCAAGCTCGGCTGGCTCGCGGCCTTCATCTATGCTGTCGGCGCCGGCCTGCGGCTGGCGCGCTTCAACACCCAGGCGGCCAACGCCGACAAGCGCTATTTCACCGGGCTCGCCAGTCCGGCGGCGGCGGCGCTGGTCATGGGCTTCATCTGGGTGCTGCACAGCTATGGCATTCCGGGCCGCGACATCAGCATCGTCGCGCTCGCCGTGACCGTGGCCGCCGGCGTGCTCATGGTGAGCAACATCCGCTACCGCAGCTTCAAGGACCTCAATCTGCGCGGCCGCGTCCGATTCGTGACCATTCTTGTAATGCCGCTGGTGTTGGTGCTGATCGTGCTCGACCCACCGCAGATACTGTTCATCGTCTCCCTGACCTATGCCCTGTCGGGACCGGCCGCGTCCGCGCTCGGCCGGCTGCGCCACCCGAAGCGCAAACCGGCAGACCGCTGAGGCGGGACCGACGCGTCCCGGCGCTGCGGGGCTTGAAATTGGCCTCGGTTCATTTATGCTAGTTTCATGATTCGCCCCGGCGCCTCTTTCGGATTTTCCCCCGGCACCTTCCGTGCTGCGCTGTTGCTGCTGCGCCGCTAGGCGCACATCTACCTGCATTTCCTGGCGAGGAACATAATACGCACCCAGGCCGACCCGAATAATCGCATGATCCCGCAAGGATCGTGTCAGCAAGCATGCAGAGAGCAAGCACATGAACGATAAATTGATCATTTTTGACACCACGTTGCGCGACGGCGAGCAGAGCCCGGGCGCGTCCATGACCAGGGACGAAAAGGTGCGTATCGCCAAACAGCTGGAGCGCATGCGCGTGGACATCATCGAAGCCGGCTTTCCGGTGGCCAGCCCCGGCGATTTCGAGGCGGTGCGCGCGGTCGCCGCGACCGTGACCGAGAGCACCGTGTGCGCCCTGGCGCGCGCGATGGAGAAGGACATCGACCGCGCCGCCGAGGCCATCAAACCGGCCAAGCGCGGGCGCATCCACACCTTCATCGCCACCAGCCCGATCCACATGCAGAACAAGTTGCGCATGACGCCGGAGCAGGTGCTGGAGCGGGCGG